>NZ_BAAFZI010000002.1:0-135435 GCF_045862175.1 Lacticaseibacillus salsurae
AGGACAGGTTGATCTGACGGGCCTTCAACGTGAATATGGGTGAGCTTGTGTCCGTTCTTGTGAAGATCGGGGAAACCGCACTGCGGGCAGTTTGTGAGCGTGTACGTGAGTTCGGCGTGGATCACCATGTATTTCTTGCGGCCAGACCCTTTGCCGTGAAAATCTTCTCGAACGTCTTGAATATTAATATTTGTATCTGTAATTCCAAGCAATTTGCGTGTACCCTCTAATTGAGACATCTATTCCAACCTCGTTTATCTTTTGGTTTGGTCGCTTAAAGCATAACACTGGAGGGAGTAGGTGTTTTTGTGTTATCTAAAAAGGCCTAAAACTTCCAGCGTTGAAGTACTCTTCAACACCAAAAATTTTAGACCCGTTTCTTTGTGCTGAACGATTGTGGCAATTGAAGTATTCAATACCTTCTTCAACCAGTTTCTCGAGTTCTTGGAGAGTCTTAGGCATCGAATGACGATCCATCCAGCGCAATTTGAACTCATTCCACCAACGTTCCATTGGCGCATTATCGAATGGCGTGCCCGGACGAGACATGCTACGAGTTACATCGTAACGTGCAAGAAAATTATTGAAGGCGCCAGAAGTGTAAGCTGAGCCGCGATCCGTATGAATCAATGGATGAACGGCTCCGACACTATCAAATGCACGTTGGAACACTTCGATTTCCGCAGCTGAAGTTTCAGTGACGCTAAGATGGTGTGACAAGAGAAGTCGTCCATAGAGATCAAGAACGCCACTCAACCGAATTTTATATTCGCCGTTTGGACCAAATCTCAGTTCGGTCGAGTCGGACAACCAGACTTTATTAGGCGCATCCGTATCAAAATTTTGGTTTAAGGCATTGTCTTGGATGTATTGCTCACTAGCTTTTTGGCGACTGTGTTTTTTAACTCGAATTTGGCATTTCAATCCAAGTTCTCGCATCACTCGTCGAACCATTTTATGAGTAACTTCAAAAGTAATTGACTCGTCATGCTGAAGGTTGACTAACAGATTTCCAGCACCAATACCTTGATGATGGAAATCAAACCAGTGTTGTGTCCGTTCCTTGAGCCGACGATCGCGGGCTTCCCAAGCCGTTTCTTCTCGCTTTAATCCTTTGTAGTAAGCCTGCCGGCTTACTCCGACAACAGCTAATAACTTGGTAACTGCACCGCGCTTGCCTTGACTGGTCTCTTTAATTGCGAGGTAGGCCTGTCGATGTTGTTTATTCACCCCTTGCGCTGGAGTTCCAGCAATTTTTTTGCGAATTGTTCCACCAATTCTTTGTCTTTGAGCTCAGCTTCGAGCTGGCGAATACGAAGGTTTGCTTTATCGAGATCAGTTAGTTCTGACTCATCTTTGTGGTGGCCACGATTATCAACGAGAGCCTCATAACCGCCATTCTTTGCCTTAAGCACCCAAGACCGTGCTTGTTGATATGAAACTTGAAAATGCTTAGCGGCTTCAGTGTATGAGTGCTTGTGTTTTACCACATACTCAACGACTTCGATTCGCTCTTCGAAAGTTGTCTTCTTACGCATAGTGGGGACCTGCTTTCTGGACGGCGATGCCGTCAAAGGTTTGTCTCCATTATACGTATCAAGCCACGTCTTTGCTTGAGCAACGTTGCGTAATCCATACTTGTTTGCCAAGTTCTCTAGCGTACCTTCGCCATTCAGATAGGCAAAGACAACAGTTTCCTTTAATTCCTTGCTGTAGTGAATATTCTTCCTTGCTTCCTCCAATCCTTCAAGGCCATCTCGTTCGTAACGCAGCGACCAACGTTTAAGTGAGTCCTTACCAATGCCATGTTGTCTTTCAAAAGTGGCTCTGGGTAAATCCGACTCCTTAAATTCCTCGAGCAATTTAAGTTTCTCAAGAGCCGTGAACTTAGATCTGGACATACAAAAATCCCTCCATAATCATCAGATGAATTATTGTATTTCATCTGACAACCATAAAGGGATTATCGCAGTCATCCATCATGACGGTTATTTTTTTTGCGCAACTCACAAAAATAGGACCACAACGGGCCCTATCACGTATTTATTTAGTCACGTAAATAAAGAGATCACTGGTGGAAAAGCCAATATTGAATTTCACGCCATTGCTGGTAATGGTGTCGATGGTCGTCGACCCTTTACCCGCTTTTTTGATCGCTTTGCTAAAGGCTTTGCCGACTTTTTTGGCATCGGCGCCAGTGGCATTGGCGATCAGGCCAAACTGGGTGCCAAAAGCAGTTTTGGCTTTTTTGTTTTTCATGGCTTTAACTGATACCACATCCGTGATCGCGATCAATTGACCATTTTGCACGTTCAAGCGTAATTTACCGCCATTAGTCGACAACACTTGCTTCAACCCATCAACGCTGGTTGGCAATTGGCTGGACTTGGTCGCTTGTTGGGCTTTCACCATCGCCGCTTGCAGGGCTTGTTGTTGCTTGGCATAAGCGGCTTTTTGCGCTGGGGTCATCGTGGCTACGGCATTCGGATCCGCTTTTTGCGCCGCGGCGAGTTGGGCTTGGATATTTTTGGGTAAGGCCATGCCCACAATGGCTTGGTTATATTTGGCCGCGATCGTTTTGTACGTACCAAGCGGTTTTGCCGCTTTGACGCTGACGGATTTGCTTTGCCCATTTGCGCTTAATTTAACCGTTTGTTTTTGGTCGCTCATTGGCACTGTGACCACATAAGACCCAGAGTTGACCTTGCTGGTGCCACTTGTGGTCGGGGCTTGATACTTCACCGTTTTGCTACCGGCTTCGCCTTTGATCACAGCCACCATGCCAGTGGCTTTGTAAGTCGTTTTGTTCGTGGTCAATTGCTTGCCGCAAGCACTTAAGCCGAGCAATGCGGACATCGCAATGGCCAAAAATGCGATTTTTTTCATGTTTCAAACACCTTTCATCGTCAATCTGAATTCAACCATACACTTGTGAATGAAAGTTTTCAATTCAAATGTGACTAGGTGTCACATTTTGGCGACCACCTGAAAATTGTGATCAACAGTCGCCTCGATCACCGGATGTGCCCGTAAATAATCAGCGATCAATTCCGTCATGTCTTTTTGGTTTTCACGGATCACTTTACTTTGGCCAAACATGGCAAAATTGCCACCGCCACCAGCGCGATATTGATTGGCGACGACTTCATAGCTGGCTTGCGGCTGAATCGCTTGGCCGTGATAAGTGAGTGCCACCACCCGCTGCCCTACTGGCCGGCTGATATCCAACACATAATCGATTCCTTGATACATATCATAGTTATAATGTTGCGGCTTGGGATGTTCAAAGCGTGGCGTCACCATCAACTGCCCATTGGCATCCAAGGAGAAATATTCAGCGTTTTGTTCCAAGGCCGCTTTCAGATCCGTACCGGATAACTTCAACACGGCTAGCGTATTGGGATACACATAATTAGTCACCACATCGCGCATGGTGATCGTTTGGTTGAACCCGCGCCCATCATTCGTAAACAGCGCTGTGCCCGAAATATCCGTGCCAGTCGCCGCCATTTGCACTTTGTTGATGAACTCAACATAAGCAGACTCGTGGATGCGCGCTTGCCACGCTGACGTCAGTGACATATCACCATTGACATGACCCAGAGGTGAATCCAGCCAGTTTTCAACCGCATCATTGGTGCCAGCGACTGCTTGTTCAACCGCCGCATGCAAAGGCGCAGTCCCGGTTTTAAGCAATCGAGCGGTGCTGTTGATCACTTGCCAGCCATCAGCGCTGGCTGCAAGATCCAACCCGATCTCCCCAACATTGGCGCCGCGATAACCTGGTTGCGTCACTGGCACGCCATTGACCACCCCAGCTAACTCGCGATGCTGATGGCCGGTGACTAAGGCATCGACGCCTTTGATCTGCGTCAGCTGATAGCCGACATTTTCACCAGTCAGCTTTTCGGTTGGTTGACCAGTCGTCAAGTCCCGTTCAAACCCACCGTGATACGCGATCACCACCACGTCGGCGAGCTGATGCAGTTTCGGCACCCAAGTTTTGGCCGTCTCGACCGCTGAAGCAAACTCGAGTCCTTGAATATTGCTGGGACTTTCCCAATGGGGAATGTAGCTTGTGGTCAACCCCAACACCGCAATTTTGACGCCGCTTTTTTCAAACAACTGATAGGCTTGACCAAAAGCCGGCTGGCCATCACGCAAAATATTGGCACACACGATGGGATAATTCAGTTGCGAAATCGCTTGTTGCAAATATTCGGCACCATAGTTGAACTCGTGATTGCCTAATACCCCAGCGTCATAGCCGACTGCATTATAAGCGGCGGTCAATTTTGTTGGGTCTTGGGCAATGCGCGCGGCATAATAAGCCAGCGGTGAGCCTTGTAGCCAATCACCGTTTTCAATGGTCAATGTGTTGGCATCACGATGTTTTGCCAACACATTGGCGGCTCGCGTCAAGCCAAACGGCTGATGTTGATCACGTTGCGCATAATTTGTCGGCAAGATAAAACCATGAGTGTCACTAGTCGAAAAAATCGTCAGTCGCATGTTATGCCTTCTTTTTGGCCGTTGGCGTCGGGGCAACCGCCGCAACCATTGATTCCACTAACAGTTTCTCTAAGACAGCATTGATCGCCAAGCTGACCATCGCACTTTGGATCTTGGTGGTATCTTCTTTGTTGACTTGATTGATGGTCACGTCACCAGTGAAGTCGGAATTGGCTTGTTGCACTGCGGCAATAAAGGCCAAAATAAACGCATCGAAGGCTTGTGGCACTTGGCGGTCGACTAGTTGGTAATTGATCCCATTGGCAATGGTATCCAAGCTAAACACTGGCTTGAGCATGGCGATCACTAAAATGTTGGCCAGCTGAGCTTTTTGATATTTCTTTTTGATCGGCGCTTTGATCACGCCTTTTTTGACATAGTTATTGACCATGGTCGGCGTTAGCGCATCCAGACCTAATGGCACAATGGCTTCATTGACGAATTGCACCACTTGATCCATATACAGATCAAATTGCGGCAGATCAGACCAGCGTGGTAAGCGCGCTTGTTGCAGCTTCGCTAAATACTCTTGAAATTGCGGTTCAGACATTTGATCACCCTCCGCATTCAGTATACCATGACAACTGGTTTTTGAAACTACCTCCCACACGATTGAAGACACATTAGCCTGAAATGACCCATTTCAGTTTGACGGCACAAAAAAATACCAACCGGCTGGCTGGCATTTTTAATTAAGCGTTAGCGTTGTCGCTTTTGACCACTTGGGCACCTTTGTAGTAACCCTTTGGAGAAACGTGGTGAGAAACGCGATATTCGCCGGTCGTGGCATCAAATTGTAAGTTAGGAACGTTCAACTTGATATGGCCGCGGCGCATACGCTTTTTGGTCTTAGATGTTCTGCGTGCTGGAACTGCCATGGCGGAAAACCCCTTTGTATTAGATTTCTTTTCTACTATACCGGACTAGCCGAAATTTGCAAGACAAAATTCAGCCTCCGATGCATTGGATAGTATGAGACTATCACAGCAACATTTATCTTACTAGAAAATGGCCGTCAAGGCAAGACCTTAACAGCACATTTTCAAGATTACGCCTCAACTGACGGATTGACCTGACTAGAAAACGTTAATTGGCCGGCATCAACGCCTAAGGTCACGGTACTGTTTGGCAAAATATCCCCGGCGATCAACTGCTTCGCCAGTGGCGTTTCGACCACATTGGTGATCAAGCGTTGCAACGGCCGCGCGCCGTATGCCGGTTCATAGCCTTTATCCGCCAGCCATTCTTGCGCCGCTGGTGTCACCGTCAACGTGATGTCTTGGTCTTGCAAGCGAGTATTCAAGTGATCCAAGTCTTTCATGACGATTTTTTCAATGTCAGCCAATTGCAAGGGGTTGAACATGATAATGTCGTCGATCCGGTTCAAAAATTCTGGTTTGAAATGACTTTGGATCATTTGCATCACTTGTTGCCGGCGCGCATCGGTGATCTTGCCATCTTGTTGCATGCCATCAAGTAAGGCTTCAGACCCTAAATTAGAGGTCATGATGATAATGGTGTTTTTAAAGTTCACGGTGCGGCCTTGACTGTCAGTTAAGCGGCCATCATCTAGGACTTGCAGCAAAATGTTGAACACATCTGGATGGGCTTTTTCGATTTCATCTAATAAAACGATGGTATACGGGTTGCGGCGCACCGCTTCAGTCAGCTGCCCGCCTTCTTCATAGCCGACATACCCAGGCGCGGCGCCGACTAAGCGTGAGACGGAGATCTTGTCCATATATTCAGACATATCGATACGCACCATGTGTTTTTCTGAATCAAACAAGCTATCAGCTAAAGTTTTGGCTAATTCGGTTTTCCCGACGCCAGTGGGACCTAAGAATAAGAAACTCCCTAGCGGCCGGCTTGGGTCTTGCAACCCCGCCCGCGAACGCAACACGGCATCAGCAACGGCTTGTACTGCGGTATCTTGGCCAATGACGCGTTGATGCAAGTTGTCGGCTAAGTGGATCAACTTTTCGCGATCGCCTTGCACCAACTTGGCCACTGGGATCCCAGTTTGCCGCGAGATCACCGCCGCGATCTCTTGTTCAGTGACAGATTCTTGCACCAACCAAGCGTCTGGGCGATCGGCTTTTTCCAAGTCTTTCAATTCTTGTTCCAATTGCGGGATCGTACCGTGTTGCAGACGCGCCGCAGTTTCGAGATCATATTTGGCTTGGGCATCCTCCAGCTCGTGTTTGGCTTTGTCAATTTCAGATTTCTTGGCGTTGACTGCGTTGATGTCTTTTTTCTCAGCGTCCCATTGGGCTTTAAGGCGATTGGTTTCTTCTTTCAAGTCAGCCAATTCATGTTGTAATTGGGCCAAGCGCTTCAACGACGCAGGATCGGATTCTTTGGATAAAGCTTGCGCTTCGATCTCCAGTTGCATTTGTCGCCGTTCGGCCACATCTAACTCCGTCGGGCGCGAATTCATTTCCACATTGATATTGGCGCTGGCTTCATCTACCAAGTCGATGGCTTTATCTGGCAAAAAGCGATCAGTGATGTAGCGATCAGATAACGTGGCCGCTGCCACCAAGGCCGCGTCGTGAATGCGCACGCCATGGAAAATTTCAAAGCGCTCTTTCAGGCCACGCAAAATCGAGATCGTGTCTTCGACCGTTGGCTCTTGCACCAGCACTTTTTGAAAACGGCGTTCAAGAGCTTTGTCTTTTTCAATGTTTTCACGGTATTCGTCTAACGTGGTGGCGCCGATCAAATGTAATTCACCGCGCGCCAGCATCGGCTTCAACAAATTACCAGCGTCCATGGCGCCTTCCGCTTTACCAGCGCCGACGATGGTATGGATCTCATCGATAAACAACAAGATCTGCCCTTGTGATTGTTGGACTTCTTTGAGCACTGCTTTAAAGCGTTCTTCAAATTCGCCGCGATACTTAGCCCCAGCCAACAAGCTGCCCATATCCAACGAAATAATGGTTTTGTCTTTAAGGTTATCAGGGACATCTTGGCGCACGATGCGTTGGGCCAAGCCTTCAACAATAGCCGTTTTACCGACCCCAGGCTCACCGATCAGCACTGGGTTGTTTTTAGTTTTACGCGACAAAATGCGGATCACATTGCGAATTTCCTCATCGCGGCCAATGATCGGATCCATTTTGCCAGAACGCGCTTGCTTGACCAAATCAGTGCCATATTTCTTCAAGCTTTGATAGTTGTTTTCGGCATTTTTGCTGGTGACTTTGGCCCCACCGCGCAACTTTTCGACGATTTGGCGTAACTTCTTTTCGGTTACGCCATTATCAGTCAAGTATTTGGTGATCGGCGAATATTTTTGATCGAATAACGCCAAGATCACGGCTTCCGTGGCGATATACTCATCACCTAATTCACCGCGAATGCGATCTGCTGCTTGCATCAACTGATACAAGTTTTGACTCATATTTTGCCCATATTGGGTGTTGCCTTCCACCACGGGTTCATCGTCTAAGGCTTTGTCAATGGTGGCATTTAAGCCGTCCAGGTTCACGCCAGCCGTTTGGAAAACTTGCGTGGCAAAGGCGTTGGGCTGCACTAAGCTTTTGAACAATTCTGGAATATCGATTTCTTGGTGATGGCGCACTTGCGCGACTTGTTGGGCTTGGGCAATGGCTTCAGTCACCGCTTGGGTGAATTTATCTGGGTTCATAACGTTGCTCCTTTACTGTGATTGGCTAGCTTCATTATACCAAGAATCAATTGGTCAAAAAAGGTCAAAAATAGCAAACTTGCTTGTGCCTGCGACTGATTTTAGGCTGAGACTTTAGCCTGAGCATCAAAAAAGCTCAAGCGACAGCCGCTTGAGCTTTGGTCATTAATGTTTGGAAGCATCGTCTTTGTGGCCCCAACTTTTTGATCCCAGCCATGCGATCACCGCGCCGATCAAAACCGATACCACGATCACCACGATCAGCGGCCAATGCACCATCGCCCCAAAAAAGTTGACGGTGACGGTTTGCCCATTTAACAAAGCAAAAATGATCAACACCAAAGTCAATACGATCCCGACGATCAAACGCTGTTGTTGTTTCATTCCATTGCCTACTTTCGATTAAACACGCCACCAGCCAACAGATCTCCGACATGTGGCATCAAGGTATAGCCTTTGGCCGCCAGCGCCATGAACCAAGGTGCATTGATCTCGCGCACTGAATGCCCCATCACCTGCACGATCCGCCAAGCCAAGCGGTTAGGGTCTAAGGCGATCGCTTGCACGCGATGTTGATAAGCAGTGGCTTTGGCCACGTTGAAGAAATTGGTATTGATCGGGCCAGGATTGACCGTCGTCACTTTGACGCCAAAAGGTTTTAATTCCAAGCGCAGCCCATTATCAAATCCGACCACGGCAAATTTCGTCGCCGCATAAACAGCAGATTTTGGCGTGGCCATCAAGCCTGCCATCGACGCGACATTGATGATGTGCCCAGCATGCTGATCGATCATCAATCGTCCAACAACTTGAGTCAAGTACATCAACCCTAACACATTGGTGGCAAACATTTGTTGGATCACCTTAAAGTCGGTGTCTAAGGCATTTTCAAATCGACCAAACCCAGCAGCATTAACCAACACATCCGGCACCCCGACTTGCGCTTGGAGGCGTTTGATCATCGCATCGATACTGGTGGAATCGGCGACATCCACGGCATACGCAAAAGCGGGCCGGCCAGATAACGCCGACGCTTGCGCTTGCACGGCGCGCAACGCGTCAAGCCGCCTGGCCAATACCACCACAGTGGCGTGCTTGCGCGCAGCTTGCAAGGCGATGGCTTTGCCTAAACCTGAAGAGCCGCCGGTGACCACCACGATTTTATTTGTCAGCATGGCCAGACTCCTTAGCAAACGGCACATCGATAGCTTCTAAATCATGCACCACATGGGTATTGGCGAACACTTTTTGCGCGGATTTCTCCAACATCGTCACGCCTTTGCCTAAATACCGCGCTGAAATATGGTTCAGCAACAGTTTCTTGGCCCCAGCATCTTGCGCCAAATGCGCCGCTTGCAAATTCGTTGCATGGTAATATTGCCGCGCAAGCTTGGCTTCATCAGGTCCAAAGGTACTTTCGTGCACCAACACATCCACGTCTTTGGCCAAACTCAAGGTGTGAGGCGTTTTGCGGGTGTCGCCTAAAATAGCTAAGGTACGCCCAGGTTGCGCTGGGCCGATGAAGTCTTGCCCATTGATCTCACGACCATCTGGCAACGTGACGGTTTTGCCAGCTTTCAGTTGACCATAGATCGGCCCGCTGGGGATCCCAGCAGCTTTGACTTTGTCGACTAACAACACCCCTTCATGGGCTTTTTCTTCGATGCGGTAGCCAAAACTCAAGATCCGATGATCCAACGTATCAAAGGAAACTTTGAAGGTGTCGTCTTCAAAAATCACCCCAGGGTTGGACAGCAGCTTGAAATTCAATTTATATGGCAAGCGCGTTTGGGTGACTTGCAAGCTAGTGCGCACGAAACGTTCGATGCCTTCAGGGCCATAGATCGTCAGCGCTTCTTCGCCGCCTTGATTGGCCCGACTCGCCAAAAACCCTGGCAAGCCGAAAATGTGATCACCATGTAAATGGGTGATAAAGATCTTGGTGACTTTCCGCGGGCGGATCGCCGTTTTTAAGATCTGGTGCTGCGTGCCTTCGCCGCAATCAAATAACCATACCTCATTGCGTTCATCTAGAAGCTTCAAGGCTAAGCTTGAAACATTGCGCGTTTTGCTTGGTGAACCAGCGCCGGTCCCTAAGAATTCGATTTCCATGGTGTCCTTCCTTCATAAGTACTTTGATTCTGTATTTGCGTTCATCGATGCCGATTTGAAGCCCTGTGAGCCCAACACCTGTTGGAACCCCCGCCAGCGCGCTTTGGTTGCGCATCCCATGCACTCACCTCGCGGATGCCAAGATGCTCACTGGGCAGGTTGCCGCTAATAGGTATTGCATACTAGTCCCAAGGGTTAACGCCGGCACCGTTTTGTGATCTTCATTACAACAAATCAGTATACCATACCCACCCAAGGCACAAGAAAACGGGACCTGAAAAGCTGTCCCGTTTTGGCATTATTGGACCAAAGATTTCACGATCAAGCTGGCGTAATAAGGATTACCGGTTGGATTCATGTGCACTTGATCGCGGTAAAACCACTCTGGATGGCCGTTGGCGGTATCATACCAATCGATCACATGCAAATTATGATATTGTCCGGCTTTTTGCTTTAACAAAGCGTTGACTTGGTTTTGCCAAGTGCGCGTTGGCACATGCACATTGACCCAATAAACTTGCCGTTGGTCACCAATGATCTGCATCATTTTGTCAAAGTCACCGCCAGAAAACGGGCCATTGGTCCCTAACCCGATCACCACATCACGGGCTAATACCCCAGTATTGGCATAGTGCTGCACCGTGCTGATGGTGGCAACCATTTGCCGAGAAACGCCAGCATCCACAAACGCGTGCGGCATCAATTTTTGTAGCAATGGTTTGCCGTCAAGCATCACCGAATCCCCGATTGCAGTGACTTGCAAGGTTTGCGCGCGTTGCAATTGCACTTGCGTCAACCCATAGCGTTCAAACTCAGCATTGACTGGGTGCGTTTTGGCTTTGGATTCAGCCGCGGCGCTTTGGGATTGCGACAAACTCAGCGACTGTGACCGGTTTTGGGCCGCTTTTAAGCTGGCAGAGTTTTGCTGGCGCGCCTTTTTTTCGGCGGCTTGTTGTTGCTTGGCGTCTGCTTTATTTTTTTGTAGCTGTTTGGCTAAAGGCGACGCATCAGCAGTCGATTTGGCCGACGGGGCCATCACGATGCCCACACTACCAAGCACCAAGATCAATGCCGAAAAAATCGGCACGATGCGCTTGGCCCCATGGGTGCGGCCATGCACCAGATCCGCCAAAAATGCCCCAGTCTGGCGATAGTCAAAATGAGCCAGCGGCGTTTCAATATAGCGATAGCTCAACTCGCTGATCACCAAGATCAACAAGGCTTCAACCACCGGATAGACAAACGGGTGATCGGCGATATTGCGAAACCGTGATTCAAAAAAGATCATCACCGGAAACTGGTACAAATACAAGCCATATGAGCGCTTGCCGATCCAAGAAAACAGCGGATTAGACAACAAGCGATCAAAATGTGCCCCAGGATGAGCCACAACGGCAACCAGCAACGTCGCCAGCAAGGAAAATAAGAACATCCCGCCTTGATACAAAAAGGCCGATTGCGCATCCAACGTCATGACCAACACGATCATTCCGATCCCAGCAACAGTGCCGATGCCGTCAAGCAGGCGACTTTGTTGTTGACCGATATGTTCTGACAGGTGCATCGAAGGCCAAATGAAAGCCAACGCCGCCCCGAGCAAAATCGAAAAAGCACGGGTATCCGTCCCATAATACAACCGGCTAGGATCCGCTTGCGGTCCAGTCATGGTGAGATGATACAAAATAAACATCCACATGGCCGATACCACTGCCGTGAGCATCACAATATTGAAAATGCGCCCACGGTTTTTGACCAATAGCACCAATCCTAACACGACCAGCGGCCAGACCAAGTAATACTGCCCTTCGATCGACAACGTCCACAAATGCGTAAACGGGGACTCATTGTTGGCAAAGCGGGTGAAATACGACTCGCCATGCGCGATTTGAAACCAGTTGTACACGTAAAACAAGTTGGACAACACCATTAAGTGCAAATTATGCAACAAGTTATGTGCAAATAGCGCAATATACGCACTGGTCGCAAACAACACCGCGATTAAGCCTAGATATAGCCGCCGGATCCGCTTGAGGAAAAAGGCCTTAAAGTCGATCGAACCGGTTCGATCCAGTTGCATCAACAGGCCATCGGTGATCAAATACCCAGACACCACCATAAAGATCGGCACCCCGAGATACCCGCCGCGAAAAATATCCGGCCGCAAGTGATACAAGATCACCATTAATACGCCAAGTGTTCGCAACCCATCAAAGCCTGTGATGTAACGCCTTGGTTTACTGCGTTTCATCGCCAAATCAACACCCCATTACGATTTACTCCACAAATTCAAAGGTGAAATCATCAATGGCGACCAAATCACCTTGTTGTGCCCCTGCTTCACGCAAAGCGTCATCAACACCCAAACGCCGTAATTGCCGCGCGAAGCGAACCACACCATCATCATGATCAAGGTTTGCCATGGCAAAGGCCCGTTCAAGCGCTTTGCCTGACAAAATGAACGTCCCATCTTCATCGCGTTGTACCTTGATTTTATCCGCATCAGCAATGAACTGGTAATCCACTGGTGTTTCAGATTTCGGTGCAAACGCTGGTGCAGATTGCAAAGCGACACTAGTTGCATGCATCAGGTCTTGCACCCCAGTATGGGTGATACTGGAGATCTCAAAAATATCTGCGGCTTTGACGCCTTCTTCAAGCAATTGCGCTTTAAACGTGTCAAAGCGTTCTTGAGCACCTGGCAGATCCAATTTCGTCGCCACGACCAATTGTGGCCGTTGCAAGATCGTGTCATCATAAGTGGCCAATTCTTGGCGGATCTGATGATAATCATCGATCGGCTCACGTCCATCATCTGGATCCATTTCAACTAAATGCAAAATGACCCGCGTGCGTTCCACGTGGCGTAAGAATTGCAGCCCTAAGCCGACGCCAGTTGACGCCCCTTCGATCAAGCCAGGCAAGTCCGCCATCACAAAATCGTTGCCATCATCGAGCTTGACCATGCCTAAGTTTGGCACCAACGTGGTGAATTGGTACGCGGCGATCTTCGGCTTGGCTGAAGTGACGACTGACAGTAAAGTGGATTTCCCAACCGATGGGAAGCCCACTAACCCAACATCAGCCAATACTTTCAATTCCAGTTGGACATAACGGTGCACCCCTGGTTCGCCATTTTCAGCGATTTCTGGGGCGGTATTTTTTGGTGAAACAAAGTGGATATTACCACGCCCACCGCGACCACCACGGGCGACGACTAATTCTTGACCAGGTGCGGTCAAATCACCGATCACTTCATGCGTGTCCGCATCAGTCACAGTCGTGCCAGCAGGTACCGCGACGCGCAAGTCTTCGGCTTTGCGCCCATACATTTGCTTGCCTTGGCCGTTGCCACCGGACTTGGCTTTGAAGTGGCGTTGATAACGAAAATCCATCAACGTGCGCAAGCCTTCATCGACATAAAAAACAATACTCCCGCCACGGCCGCCATCGCCACCTGCAGGCCCGCCAAAAGGCACGAACTTTTCATGACGGAACGCGACCATTCCGTCGCCACCTTTTCCGGCTTGTACTTCAACTGTTACCTGATCGACAAACATTTAGATCCTCCCGGGATGCCTTTTGCGACAATCCATTCATCTTATCCGAAATACGCCAACGTTGCAATGTTGGCATGCTGTCATTAGTATACCAGAAAACCCGAACGCGGCAAGGGAAGGAAAAACCAACCAAGCACCTGGCGTCATAAAAAAAGCTCGCCACGTTAACCATCACGTCGCGAGCCAAGAAAATATTGGTTAAGCTTCAACCATGCGAAAACCACTCCATGGTTTCAAATAACTTAATAAGAACAATTCATCTGGATGCACATGGCCGACGACATTGACGCGGCCATCATTAGGCATGGCTTGTAAGGCGATTTGGGTTTCGCCTTTGTATTGACCATAGCCGTTGTTGTCGATCAGCACATCCCCGCGCTTGATTGCCACGGTGTGATGCGGCGCAAAATCGCGGTCAGCATACTTGACCCGTGTTTGGGTCGAACGCAGTAAATATTCAGACGCATCCCCACGATAAGCATGCGGATTGTCAAACAACAACTCTTTATCTAACGCTGTGGCTTGCGCATCTGGCACCACTTTTAATACCGGATAAGGCGCCGTAAACGCCGCATGCGCGGCTTGCAATTCGGCTTCGCTGGCATAAGCGTTGCCAATGATAATGTCATCGATCGTGCCTAATAATAGGTAATGTTTCACCTGAGTGGCGATCGGCAATTCCCGATGTGCTTCCAGCGAACACAAGCCGTCTTGCGTTGGCCATGGTCCAAACGTCGCGGCTTGTGAGTTGATGAAAGCCGCCGTATTCAAGTTATAATCGGTGAACATTTTTGTGGCGCGATCAAAAAAGGCTTGCCCTAAACCGGAAAAACGATGCGGATAAAAATTATGCGAGCCTAATAAATTCTCCCGGTTAGGATTGAAGCTCATGATGTTATCGATATAATGCGTGCCTTGCGACATGTTGACTTCGATTTTGATGCCAAACGCATTGCGCGTCATCGCTGCTTCTTCAGCACCGGTGAATCCCAGATCCAAGCGAACCCCGTAAGCGCCAAGATCATGGAAGAATTGTAAGTTGTCATAAGAAACCCCGAGTTGTTTGAACAAATCGGGATTGATGTCGACCATCACTTCCATGCCTAATGCATTGGCTTTGGTGATCACCTTCTTAAAGCCGGCGACGACTTGATCTTGGTCCCCTTTGATTTCGAGTAATGACGTGAATACGCGTTTAAAGCCGTTTGCCGCAGCCAGTTCAAGATACGCTGCGTCTTTTTCATATGTGGACCGTTCGGGATAAACCGAAACACCTAATTTGCCCATAAAGCATTCCCCCTTAATACCAGTAGCGTACCATATTTGTACCCACAAATGAAAGGGGTTGCAGTAATTTGTGGGTACAAAAATATAATTGAACGTTTGTGAACGACTTTTTGAACGTTTTTGAAAGAAAAGGCTTGCTTTTGACCGTTCAGCGCGTATACTAATGGTTGTGAGGTGAATGGAAATGCTTACAGAAGAACGACAGCGCTTTATCTTGGAACAGCTCGAACAAACCCCAGTCGTGAAATTAAAAGATCTCATGACGGCCCTTGGCGCTTCTGAGTCGACGATCCGCCGAGACTTAGGTGAACTCGAAGATGCCGGTAAATTACGCCGGATCCATGGCGGTGCTGAACGATTAGCCAAAATGCAAAGTGAACCTAGCGTCCATGAAAAAGCGGCCCAACACTTAGCTGATAAAGCGGTGATCGCCAAGTCTGCTGCCGCAATGGTCCCAGCTCATGCTTGTATTTTCTTAGATGCTGGCACCACCACGGCGCAAATGATCCCAATGCTTGCTGGCCGCGACATCACCGTGGTGACCACCGGCGTGGATAACGCCTCGGCATTAGCAGATGCTAACATCGAAGCTTATATCCTTGGCGGCAAGATCAAATCGGCCACCAAAGCGACAGTTGGCGCCGAAACCGTCAACAGCTTGCAAAAACGCCATTTTGATTTCGCCTTCTTAGGCACTAACGGCATTCACCCGAAATTTGGCTTGACCACCCCTGACGCTGAAGAAGCAGTGGTGAAAACCACTGCGATCAACCAAGCCCACACTGCTGTGGTATTGGCTGACGCGAGCAAATTCGGTGAAGTTTCCAACGCCTTATTTGCCAAAATCAATCAAGTAGTGATCTTAACGCCATCACTTGCACAATTATCTCCGGTTTACGCCGATTATCCCAATATTCAGGAGGCATAACATGCTTTACTCCATTACTTTAAATCCTTCCATCGATTACGTCATCGGCTTATCGAAGTTGAAACTTGGCTTAGTCAATCGCTTGGCCACTGATCACAAGCTGCCAGGCGGCAAAGGCATCAACGTGTCGCGCATCTTGCAACAACTGGGGCTGCCTTCTGTCGCCTTAGGCTTTGCCGGCGGGTTTACCGGCAAATTTTTACAAGCGCGACTGCAAACTTTAGGGGTCGCCACTGACTTCACGAAAGTCGCCGATGACACCCGGATCAATGTCAAACTCAAAGCCGATCAAGAAACTGAACTTAACGCCGCTGGCCCCACGATTCGCCCAGATGAAGCCAAAGCATTTGCGTCAAAGCTCAAACATCGCCTGCAAAAAGGTGATGTTGTGGTGATGGCAGGTTCCTTACCAGCTGGATTGCCAGAAACCTTCTACCGCGATTTGATTCCAGATATTCAAGCTGCTGGCGCCGATTTTGTCATCGACACCACTGGCCAAGCGTTGCGAGACACCTTAGCGGATCACCCTTATGTGGTCAAACCTAACCATCACGAATTAGCAGACTTGTTCGGGGATGCCGAATACCAAAGCTTAGCGGAAATCGCAGAAGCTGGCCGCCGATTGCTGGACCTCGGCGCCCAGCATGTGCTGGTGTCAATGGCAGGCAAAGGGGCGCTGATGATCACCAAAGACGCCGCATATCATGGTTTTTGCGAACCGGGCGTTGTGAAAAACTCCGTTGGCGCTGGGGATTCCATGTTAGCGGGTTTTACCGGCACCTTGGCGCAAAGCGGCTCTGCCATTGAAGCTTTCAAAATGGCGTTAGCTTGCGGATCAGCGACTGCGTTTTCAATCGATTTAGCCGACAAAGCCAAGATCGACGCGGTTTATCAAACGATTACCATCGAAAAACTCTAGGAGGACCTCATGGACATTCGAGAATTACTACTAAAAGACGTCATGATCATGGATCTCAAAGCCACTGATAAAGCTGGCGTGATCGATGAAATGACAGCCAAATACCAAGAACAAGGCATTATCGATGATTTGGACCTTTACCGCGCCGACATTTTAAAGCGCGAAAGCGAATCCACCACGGGTATCGGCGATGGCATTGCCATGCCCCATGCCAAAGACGCGGCAGTCAAACGCGCCACGGTCTTGTTTGCCAAAAGTGACGCCGGTGTTGATTTTAATGCCTTAGACGGCCAACCGGTGCATTTGTTCTTTATGATTGCGGCTCCCGAAGGCGCCAACAACACCCACTTACAAGCCTTAGCCGCTTTAAGCAGCTTGTTGATCAATCCTGATTTGGTGGCGGCTTTGAAACAAGCCAAAACGCCTGATGACGTCCAAAAGCTCTTTGCTGATGCCCAAGCGGCAAAAGACGCCAAAGAAAAAGCACAAGCGCAAGCCGAAGCGGACAAAACCCAACCAGCCGCAACTGTGGCCACGCCAGCAGATCGTCCCTACATCGTGGCAGTCACGGCTTGCCCAACTGGTATCGCCCACACTTACATGGCTGAAGCGGCTTTGAAGGAAACCGCCGAAAAAATGGGTGTGGACATCAAAGTCGAAACCAACGGCTCTGAAGGCGTCAAGCACTTATTGTCCAGTAGCGAAATCGCCAAAGCCAAAGGCGTTATTGTCGCTGCCGACAAAAAAGTTGAAATGGCGCGTTTTGATGGGAAGCATTTGTTGAATCGCCCAGTCATCGACGGCATCAAAAAGCCTGAAGAACTGATCCAAGCCACTTTGGATGAAAAAGGCGCGATCTATCACGCTGAAGGCGGCGCCATTGCTGCTAGCGATGACGGCGAACAAAAAAGCACTTGGAACAAGATCTACGAAGATCTGATGAATGGTGTTTCCAACATGTTGCCCTTTGTCGTTGGCGGCGGGATCATCATGGCCTTGAGTTTCTTATTTGAAAACTGGTTTGGCGCCCACTCCATGGCGTTCACCTTCACCAACAACTTGGGTAACTACGCCTTTTCCTTCTTGGTGCCAGTATTAGCCGCATATATCGCGGTTTCCATCGGCGATCGTCCGGCGTTGATGCCAGGGTTTGTCGGCGGGTACATGGCCACATTAGCCGCCGCTTCAGTGGTCAAAGCCCAAAATCCTGCTGGGTTTATCGGTGGGTTAGCCGCCGGGTTCATTGCCGGTTGGATGATCGTCGGTTTGAAAAAAGCCTTTGCCAACTTGCCGCATTCCTTGGATGGGTTAAAAACCATTTTGATCTATCCAGTGATCGGCTTGGCTTTAATGGGCTTGATCATGTTCTTCATTGTCAACCCGATTTTTGCGGCGCTTAATGGCGCGTTGATCGGCTTTTTGGAAGGCATGGGCACTGGCAATGCGATCATCGTCGGGGTGATCTTAGCCGCGATGATGTCCATCGACATGGGCGGTCCTTTCAACAAAGCGGCTTACACCTTTGCCATTGGGATCTATCAAGCTTCTAACTTCAAAGATGGGCGCTGGATGGCTGCCGTCATGATCGGTGGGATGATCCCACCGTTGGCCATTGCCATCGCTTCAACCTTCTTCCCAAAGAAGTTTACCGCCACTGAACGCAACTCTGGTTTAACGAACTATGTGTTAGGTTTGACCTTCATCACTGAAGGCGCGATCCCATTTGCTGCCACTGATCCGGTGCACATCATCGGCTCTTCTGTGATCGGCTCGGCCATTGCCGGCGGGTTGACGCAATTGTGGCATGTCAACGTGCCTGCCCCTCATGGTGGCATCGTGGCGTTGGCGTTGACCAATCAAAAGTTCGGCTTCATTATGTCCTTAGTGATCGGGGCAGTGATCGCCGGAGTCATCTTAGGTATTTGGCGTCCTGTTGCCAAAGAAAATGCCTGATTTGATCAACACGAAAAATCCACCTTCAACGAGGTGGATTTTTTTCGTGCTCAGTGATGATCATGCTGATCGCGGTGGCTGTGGCGCTGGCCGCGATGATGATCGGCAAACCATTCTTGCAGTCGGGCTTGTTGCTCAGGCGTGGCGCGCCCATAACGTTGCAAAAGCCGCTCACGCTTTTTCGGGTCGATACTTTGATCTAACCAGCGTTGCCAATTCACTGCTGAAGTGGCGTCTGCATCCCCTGGCGCAGAGGGGTTCATGATCGCTTGTTGGGCTTTGCGGAAGTCTTTCATTTCGCTAGTGTTGAAGCTGGCAACATCTTCTTGCTCCGCTTCAGGCAAGGTTTCCACGTCATACATTTCTTGGCGCGCTCGCGCATTCAACAAAAACATCAAAATCGGATAAGCCAAGTAAAACACCAATGCGACTCTAGGAAAGACCCATGCCACGACCAACGCCAAGGTCGCCAAAGCATCCAACCACAAATTGGCATTGCCATAGATCTTGCGATAAACCTTTTGCATCGCGGATTTGTCTGTATATTGCAAGTGCACGATCAGTTTGGACAAATGGCGAAACATCAAGTTGACTAACAGTTGCAAAGCCCCATACGCGAGCACCGTGATCTTTGTGGTATTGGCAGTCATCATATTGGTAAACAGCGGGATCAATGCCAAAAAGGCCAAAAATAGCAAATCGCTGATCACGATACGGTAAGTCATGGTTTCAATTTCTGAAAACACTGCCGCATGCTGATACCAAATATTAGCCACAAAGATGAAGCTGATCAAAAAAATACCGATATGTTTGCCTAAGATCAAATAATTTGCCCAAGAATCATGTAACACCGGTTCAATGCTCAAGACCATAATGGTGATGATCACCGCCATGATCGCATCGGCAAATGCATCGAGGCGATTTTTAAGTTTTTCCATGTCCATACTCCTAATTTCTATCACGGGGTATTCTACGCGCAAAACCCATGGCGCGCAAGCCATCAGCAAAACCGCCACGATTTCAATCAAACGAAATCGTGGCGGTTTTGGTTTTATTCCCCTTGCAGCGAAACTTTCACGGCTTGCGCCACAGCTTTCGAGATCCCTAATGCTTGAATGTCTGCCACACTGGCGGCTTTGATGTGGTTGAGGGTCTTGAATTCTTTGAGCAACTTGACACGCGTGCGCGGCCCAACGCCATTGATGGTTTCCAACCGCGACGCTAACGAATTCTTGTTGCGCAACTGCCGATGGAAGGTGATGGCAAAACGGTGGACTTCTTCTTGGATCCGCTCCAACAAATAAAAGCCTTGCGACTTAGGATCCAAGTCGCGGGGTTCATCCCAATCGCCAAATAGCAACGCGGCCGTTTTATGCTTGTTGTTTTTCACCATGCCAGCGACAGGAATATCCAAATTCAACTCGTTTTCCAAGACATCTTTGGCCGCATTCATTTCGACGGTGCCACCATCCATTAAGATCAGATCTGGCAAAGCAGCATGTTCTTTCAGCAAGCGGGTATAACGCCGGCGGATCACTTCGCGGGTGTTGGCATCTTCATTGGCAGAATGGTCGCCTTCATCTTGGGCCAGTTTATATTTGCGATAGTTGTTTTTTTCCGCTTGCCCGTCGACATATTGCACCATCGCCGATACCGGGTCAGCCCCTTGAATATGTGAATGGTCAAAGGCTTCGATCACATGCCCATGAGGCAACCCCAGCGCATCAAAGATCTCGTTGTTGGCGCCAACGGTGGTGCGATTGTCTAATTCCAGCAAACGGAATTTCTCTTCCAGTTTCAGTTGGGCATTCTTATGGGCCAGATCCATCAGCGACTTTTTTTCGCCACGCTTGGGTACGCGCACTGGCACATCCAGCGTCGACTCTAACAGATCAGCGTCAATGCCTGCTGGGACCAACACTTCTTTGGGTTGCACCGCATTTTTGCGCTGATAAAACTGCAAAATAAACGATTCGAATTCTTCGTCAGCCTCACCAGTGATGGGAAACAGTCGGCTTTCGCGTTTCATCAGCCGTGCCTGGCGAATAAAGAAGATCTGAATGGACATCCAGCCTTTGTCCATATAAAAATTGAAAATATCGCGCTGAGTCTTATCGTTGGAAATGATCTTTTGCTTTTCAACGGTGATGTCGATATATTTCAGCTGGTCGCGAATTTCGGCAGCGCGCTCGAACTCAAGGTTTTCAGCGGCTTGCGTCATCCGATGGGTCAATTGCTTCACCACTTTGGCGGTGTTACCGTCTAAGAAACTTTTGATCTTGGCGATTTGCGCATCATATTCGGCTTGCGGCACTTCTCGCCAGCACGCCCCGAGGCATTGCCCCATGTGATAATACAAACATGGCCGACCTTGATACCCATTACAGCGCCTTAAGGGATACACTTTTTGCAAAAAATGCATGGTTTCTTGGGCGGCGTAAACATTGGGGTATGGGCCAAAGTAATACGCGCCGTCTTTTTTGATATCTCCAGTGATCTCCATTTTGGGATCGCGCTCATTGGTGATCTTGATATACGGATAGCCGGTGCCTTTTTTCAACTTGATGTTGTAGTAAGGTTGCCACTTTTGGATCAAGGTGATTTCCAGCAAAAACGCTTCTTTATCACTAGATGTCACAATATAATCAAAATCGGCAATATTGGCCACTAATTGCGCCGTTTTGCCGTCGTGTGAGGACTTGAAATAACTGCGAACGCGGTTTTTCAAGTTCTTGGCTTTGCCCACATAAATGATCTTGCCATTGAGATCTTTCATTTGATAACTGCCCGGCAGATCTGGCAACAAAGCTAATTTGTGTTCAATGTGTTCTGACGCCATAGTTCCTCCCACAAACAATTGTTTGCTTACTATTGTACTCAATTCCTCAAGCTGCCGCAACCTGCAGGCGCCACGCCAACAGCGCCAAGGCAAAGCTGACGATGGTGATCCCCCACAAGCGCCATTCAATGTTTAAGCCACTAAAAAGCAGCGGTGACACCAATTGACCAGCAAATACCATTGCGTAGCCAACATTTAATGCATGGTCGCGGTCAATCGGACGCGCCTGAGCGATCACTTGCTCATTGAATACTGGCATCGCCAACGCCACGCCAACACCGGCAAAAATCATCGCTAGCCATGGTTGCCGAGCCAACAGCAACCCACCACCGATCGTCAAGACGACAAAAACACTGACTAATTTAGCGGTTGGCGACCAATGGATGCGCGCATAATTCATCCCCACCACCAACCCCACCGTTGCCACCCCTGCCATTAAATAACCGGCATGGGTGGCATCAAGATCATGTAGCCAGCTTTGAAAGTAAAATGGCACCGTGGTAGGAAGCACAAAGTATAGCGCGTTCCAACTGAGATTCAAGCCATAACTAGCCACCAAAGCCCGCGTCAACCGAAACGGGGCCGTTGCCTTAGCTGCCTCATGTGAGCGTTCAGGCAACCAACGCCAGATCAGCGCCAGTGGGATCACTGCCATGCTGTAAAGACCAAACACCCAATGCCAATCCGCTACCTGCAGCCACCCAGCCAGCGTCACGGCACTAATGGTCCCAGCAGACGTCACGGCTGAAGCCCACCCCAGCATTTGCCGGCGCGTTTGAGTATCAGGATAATGTTCGCCGATCAAGCTGATCGCCGGGCCTGCAAACAAACTCAACCCTAATCCCGAAACTAAGCGAGCCATTGCCAAGCCCACAAATGGCATCGGCACCATTGGGCTCAACCCCCCAGCTAAATAAATCAATAAGCCCACTAGCACTTGTTGCTTTTTATTTCCTGGCAACTTGCGCATAACCGCCAACATGATCAACAAGGTCAAAGACGGCAATGTCAACAGTGATTGCAGCCAAAATGCTGACACCTGCGGGTAACTTTGTTGGATCGCCGGTAACGCCGGTGCCAGTATCGCCCCAGTCAACACCGTGAAAAACGATAACGACAAAATGGCAACTTTTTTCATGAGACCCTCCGAATCCCTGCTCCCCCAAGCTTTTGGGTTTATTGTAGCGGCAATTGCCATTTTTGCCGAATTTGGCGCATCAAAAAACCGACGATCAAGCGATCGTCGGCTGAGATCATTATTGGGCAAGCACTTTGGATAAGAAATCTTTGGTGCGGTCATGCTTGGGCGCGGTGAAGATATCTTCTGGCTTGCCTTTTTCAGCGATCACACCTTGGTCCATAAACCAAACTTGATCCGCCGCTTCACGGGCAAAGCCCATTTCATGGGTGACGATCACCATCGTCATCCCTGATTTGGCAAGGTCTTGCATGACTTTCAACACTTCGCCGACCATTTCTGGATCAAGCGCAGACGTTGGTTCATCAAACAACATGACATCAGGTTCCATGGCCAAAGCTCGCGCAATGGCGACACGTTGCATTTGACCACCAGATAAGCTAGCAGGATAAGCGTCCGCTTTTTCATCCAAGCCAACTTGGGCCAACAGCTCATGGGCTTTTTTTGTGGCAGCAGCGTCATCTAAAGATTTCACTTTCATTGGCGCTAATTTGATGTTTTCAAGCACAGTCATGTTTGGGAACAAGTTGAATTGTTGGAACACCATGCCCATTTTTTCACGCACAGCATCTAATTGCTTTTCTGACAAGCCCACCAAGTTGGTGCCTTCAAATTCGATTTCACCGCTAGTCGGTTGGTTCAACAAATTCAAGCTGCGCAAGAAGGTGGATTTGCCACCACCAGAAGCCCCGATCACGACGATCACATCGCCTTGGTTGATGGTTTCAGTGATGTCGTTTAACACCACGTTGTCCCCGAATTTCTTGACCAAATGGTTGATTTGAATTAATGGTTTAGTCATGTTGCATCTTCCTTTCAAAATGCCCCAAGATCTTCGACAAGGTGAAGGTCAGGACGAAATAGATCACCATAGCAACAAAGATCGGTGCGACCCCTTTATAAGTAGCGGTTTGAACGACCTTCAATTGATAAATCAGATCCGTCACCCCAATAATGGATACGATGGACGATTCCTTGATCAACGAAATGAATTCATTGCCTAATGCGGGCCAAATGTTGCGGATCGCTTGTGGCAATACCACACTGGTCATGGTTTGGCGCGTCGATAAGCCAAGTGAGCGCGCAGCTTCTGATTGCCCAGTCGGGATCGAATCGATCCCACTGCGGATGATCTCAGCGACATACGCGGCTGAGTTCAAGGAAACCGCGATGATCCCAGCAGTCAACGCTGGGACATCAACGAACAACCCGATCCCAAAGTACACGAACATCACTTGGATCATCAATGGCGTGCCGCGGACAAATTCGATGTAAGCCACGGCGATGGTGTGCAAGACTTTGTTTTTACCTAAGCGCATCAACGCCATCAACGTCCCGATCAATACCCCAAACACTACCGACACCGCGGTGATCAACAAGGTATATTCGATCCCCTTGGCAAAATACTTCCAATAATGGAACATCGAAGTATTGGCCGTGTTTTTGGTCATATAATCGCCAGCAGTCTTGGTATATGACTTGATCAAGCCTTGTTGCTTGATCTCATTGATCGATTTATTGGCCGCAGCCACCAAAGTATCAGAACCTTTGGCAAACCCGATGGCTTGTCCGTTTGACTCAGGATCTAGCGACCAGCCGGATTTAACGATCGCCAGTTGCGGGTCATGATCCACATAAGCTTGCGCCACTGGGTGTTCTGCAACCACGCCTTCGACTTTATGAGACTTTAAGGCCAAGATCAAATCAGTGACTTTGGTCAAACCCAATAATTTCGAATCGGTCATTTTTTGCTTGACCAAGTCTGCTTGAAGCGAACCGGTTTGGGCGCCAACTTTCTTACCGACAAAGCTTTCCGCATTCTTGTAGACATGCGCATCGGCTTTGTTGACGATAATGTCTTGGCTGGCAGTGTAATAGATCTGCGAGAAATCAACACTTTGTTTGCGGGCAGCCGTTGGCGTCATCGCTGACAACACCATATCGACTTTATGGGTTTCCAATCCGACTAACAAGGAGTCAAAATCCATTTGCTTGATCACAAGCTTAACGCCAAGATCTGAAGCGATTTTCTTGGCGATTTCGACGTCGATGCCGACGACTTGGTTCTTCCCGTTGCTGTTCACCAGGAACTCATAAGGGGCGTAGTCTGGACTGGTACCCATCACTAAGGTACCTTTGGCTTTCACCTTGGCCAAACTGTCATCTGCGGCATGGACCGGAGCAGCAGTAACCCCCATAAAGGCGATCATGGCAACGGCGATGGCCATCAGCCAACGCATTAACTTTTTCAAAACTGAATTCCTCCCCAAATTTCTATAAGCCACACTATACACTAGTTTTGATTTTTATTCAACGAATATTCATACTTCTTGCAAAAAAAACCACGGTTCTGTGCCTGCTTCGTGGTATCGTCGAAGATTAAGGCATCCGCTGTTACCAAAATCTGATTTTGGACAAAAAAATAGGCACTGATTCAACGTTTGGTTGAAAAAGTGCCTACTAACCCAATTTAGGTGCCTTCAAATTCGTTTGTGAAGTGTGACCCTCGAGTGATTCAAGGTCACACGTTGTCATGCCCGTGGGCACTCGAACAGCCACAGTCCAAAATTCACTGTGGGTAAAACGGTGGCGCAGGTGGATCCCGATTTTTGCACAATCCGACGCGTCGTGATGAGGCTGTTGCGACGAAGATCAGAGAGCCATCGGACGAAACTGGGCGACAGTTGTCTCGATGTTCCACTTTGATCAGTCGCGAAACGTTCAAACACGGCGGGCCGCTTCTGTGACTCACTTTTGTCGAAGTGATAGTTGACCATTTTCTTCGGTACGCCAACGCTCTTCTGCCCACGGGAATGCCCATCGCCACGCTTCGACGCCACGGTGATGTTTGCTGCCACAAAGCGCAGACGATGTACCTAACCGCGCGGCTTTGCTTAGTGCTTTTTCGCCAACAAAAGTAAGTCCCTGACACTTACTTTTAGTTGGTGAACGAAGCATAACACCTTTGGTCTAAAAATGCAAGCGCTTTTTTAAACAACTCACGAAAAGCCAAATCGGTCTTTCAACCCATTTGACGCAGCCACAAAAATACGCGCTGCGATTATCGCAACGCGTCCTTTGCATTAATCGCTCATCCCAGTTTGCAAGCGATACATATCATAATAACGCCCATGTTGGGCCAATAATGAATCATGAGTGCCACGCTCCACGATTTTGCCAGCATCCAGCACCAAGATCAAATTGGCATCTTTGATTGTTGACAACCGATGCGCGATCGCAATCGTGGTGCGGCCTTGGCGAATGCGCTTCAAGCCTTCTTGGATCACGGCTTCAGTTTCCGTGTCGATATTGGCGGTGGCTTCATCTAACACCAAGATCTTCGGATCAGTCACCACCGTGCGCGCAAAACTGATCAATTGCCGCTCACCGCTAGAAAACTGCGCCCCACCTTCGATCACTTTGGCGTCATATTGCCCAGGCAGTTGGTCGATAAAGCGATCAGCTTGGACAAATTGTGCCGCTTTTTTGATTTGGGCGTCCGAGATGTTGTCATTAAACAAGCGAATATTTGAAGCGATGGTGCCATAAAACATAAATGAATCTTGCAACACCAACCCAAGTTTGGCGCGTAATTCAGGCATTGGATACTCGCGAATATCAACATCATCAAGTAAGATCTCGCCTTGACCAAATTCATAAAAGCGCATCATTACATTGATGATCGACGATTTACCAGAACCGGTGTGCCCCACTAACGCCACCGTTTCCCCAGGATTGGCCACAAAGGAAATATCATGCAAGATCTCATGTTTGCCGTCGTATGCAAACGACACATGGCGAAATTCGATTTTGCCATGTGTAAGCGTGGCCCTCGCACCAGGGTTGGCTTTCGGCGCAAATTCTTGATTATCCAAGATCCGAAAGATCCGCGAACCAGCCACGATCCCGTCTTGAAAATTCGACAGTGAATCCATCATGTTAGTCATGGGATTAAAGAAATTCGAGACATAAGTGGTAAACGCATATACCACCCCAGCGGCCACGAATGCATGCATCGACATGATCCCAAATGCCGCCAACACTGCCACTAACGCGAAGCTATACAATAAGTTGATGATCGGGCTGAGCAACAGCGAGTTGACACGGATCATCGCCGTGCGGGTGCGCAGATACTCTTGATTGGTGGCTTCAAATTCTTGCGCGATGCGATTTTCTTGGCGGAATTGTTGAATGATCCCGATGCCTTCAATGGATTCATTCAACTTGGTATTCAGCTCAGACAGCTTTTCGCGCATGTGCCGATAAACTTTGCTGGAGTAATGGCTGTAATACCAAATCGCAAAAAGCAATAAAGGCAAAAACGCCAGCACCATCAAGGCGATCTTGGCATTCACCACATACATCGTGACAAAGCTAGACACCACTGAAAACAAGCCGACCAATACAGACAACAACACATTCCAAAAATCTGACAACGTTGCCGTATCATTGGTCACCCGCGACACGATCGAACCAGCTGGGGTTTGATCAAAGTAGCGCATCCCCAGCTTGTGGAGTTGGGCAAAGAGGTCTCGGCGCACATCCTCTAAGCCGCGCTCTGAACCCATGGCAAATAAAAAGGATTGGAAAAACTGAAACAAGGCTTTTAAGATCGTCCCAAATGCATATAAGCCGGCAAAACCCAAAATAATTTGGGTCGTGGCATTTTGATGGGTCAAATACCGATCCATAAATTCTTGCAACAACCAAGGCAAGGCAACATTCACGCCAGCTAATAACGCCGCTGCCACGATCGCGCCGCCAAATTGGCGTTTGTAAGGCTTGGTGTAACGCATCAACCGACCAACGATATGCCACTGCTCTTTCATCGGGAGGCTACGCGCCCAAGCGGATTCATATTTAGGCATTGCCGTCACCTCCAAGCTTGGCTTCTAGTTCTTGTTTGGCCCACATTTTGGCATACCAACCGGCATTGGCCAATAACTGGGCATGCGTGCCGCGCTCTAAGATATGGCCATTTTCTAGCACAATGATCTCATCGGCATGCATCACCGAAGACAACCGGTGGGCAGCGATGATCGTGGTTTTATCAGCGCGTTGGTCATGCAAGTTGTGCAAGATCGCCGCTTCGGTTTTGGCATCCACCGCCGACAAAGCATCATCTAAGATCAACAACTCTGGACTGGTGATCACCGCCCGAGCGATCGCCAAACGTTGCTTTTGCCCACCAGATAATGACACGCCGCGTTCACCGACTAAGGTTTGATACCCAGCAGTGAATTTCAAAATGTCGTCATGCACTGCCGATTCAGCCGCGGCAGCTTCAACAGCTTGCGCATCTTTGTCAAAACTGGCAAAACGGATATTATCCGCGACGGTGGTTGAAAACAAGAAATTATCTTGCGGCACATAGCCGATGGCATCTAGCAACGCATCCAAGCTGTATTGGCGAATATTGATGCCACCAAATTCGATCTCACCGTCATAGCGATCAAATTCGCGCAACAACAACTTGAAAATGGTACTTTTCCCAGCGCCGACGCGACCCACGATGCCGAGCGTTTTACCTGCTGGCAAGGTGAAGTGGACATTCACTAACGCCGCCGTATCTGCGTCTGGATAGGAAAATTGATTGATCTTAAAGCGAATATCGCCATGAGCTGGCGTTTGGATCGCTTGTGAGGCGACGTGGATACTGCTGGTTTCAGCCAGCAACTTGTCGATGCGATCATAAGAGGCATTACCGCGCTCTAACACGTTAAACAAGCGACCGATGGCAAACATTGGCCACACCAAAGCCGCCACATAGGCAATAAATGACACCAGCTGACCGATGGTGATCTGACTGGTCATCACCAAATGCGCCCCGTAAATGATCGTGATCACATACACCAAGCCCATGATCAAGCTAGTCGTAGGATCAAACAACCCATCAAAAAAGTTGACGCGTTTGTTGATGGCGACGGTTTGATCGACCAACTGATTAAAATCAGCCGTATCTTCTTGGCCTTGACCAAAGGTTTTGATCACTTTGATGCCAGACACCGACTCTTGGGTTTTATCATTCAGCCGTGAAAAAGCCGCCTGCGCTTTGCCAAAAGCTTGATGCAACCGCATGCCAAGTTGGCGGGCCATCAGCGCTAACAGTGGCATCGGCAAAATTGCCAGTAGCGTCAAGCGCCAGTCCACAAAAAAGATCATGGCCACAATGGTCGTGCCACCAGTGATCACTGAATCAAATAACGTTAAGATCCCAGCGCCAGCAACATTTTGGATCGCATTTAAGTCGTTGGTGGCATGCGCCATCAAGTCCCCAGTGCGATGCTTTTGATAAAACGTCGCATCCATTTTCATAAAGTGCCAAAATAAGCGCGTCCGCAACGTTTTTTCGAGTTTCGCCGCGCCACCCCAAATGGCATTGCGCCAACCGTAGCGAAACAAATATTGCCCGACGCCAGCAAATAACAGCGCGATCAAAAACAACAATAAGCGATCGACAGTTAGATCCCGTTTGGCCATGGTATCGACTAACGCGCCGATCACTTTTGGCGGGATCAAATTGACTAATGCCACCAACAACAAACACAACACCCCGATCAAGTAGCGTTTGTATTCTTGGCGGAAGTACCAGCCGAGTTTTTTAAAAATTCCCACAAGTTCACCTCGTTTGTTTGTCTCGCAATGCCTAGCCACACTCACCTGCTCGCGGATCCTGACACCATGCTTTCAGACGATTATGAATAAATTCATATTATCTGAAGGCAAAACAAAGACCCGGTGAATGCTCACCGGGTCGCTTGCGCGTTAAGCCTACTTAGACTTTTTTTGCGCTTGCTTCATTTGCGCCATCATCTGATTGAGCTTTTTAGTGCTAGGCTTTTGGCCCATTTGCATCATCATGGTGCGCAACATGTCTTCGTTGATCGGTGGGTTATCTTGGAAATATTTTTTCATGTAATAACGGGCACCGAAGAAACCGCCGATAACACCCAGCGCGGCCCCGATCACAAATACGAGTACATATGTCATAACGAAAACTGCCTCCTCTTATTAGACAATAACCATTGTACAAAACGTCGACCGGCATTGAAAGCCCGATCTTTAAAAAAGCCTTTAGTCTTGCCGCCAGCCGTTGTCGCGTTGGACCTTTTTGATCTTCTTAGGCGTGATTTCGTGACCTTGTTTATCAAAATATTGGGTCGTTTCCAAGCGTTGCTTGAAACCAGCGCGAAAATCAGCCAAATACGCTTTGCGTAATTCGGCGCGTTCGGCGATCTCGGCGTCTGTCAGCCCTTGTGCTTTGGCTTTGTGCGCCAATTCATTGATCCGATCTAATCTTGCTTGTGGTTGTGACATGGTCGTTTCTCCTTAGTTCAAGTGAATGCTAGCATATGTGTAGCCACCAGGGTCTTCGCCTGGAAATGGCGCGTTCATCAACATCCCCACATATTCTTTGGCTCGGGTCAGCGAGCGGAACGCCTTGATCACGCGTACTGGTGTGCCAGGATGCGCGTAGTACACAATATAAATCAAATCATCCATTCAATAAACTCCTTGCATAAAAAAAGGCCGCAGTGGCGACCTTTTCAGTGGATTAACGGCGCTTTTCTTTGATACGCGCAGCTTTACCACGTAATGCCCGCAAGTAGTACAACTTGGCACGGCGTACTTGACCATGACGGGTAACTTCGATCTTTTCAACACGTGGTGTGTGTAATGGGAAAGTCCGTTCAACACCAACGCCGCTGGAGATCTTACGAACGGTGTAGGTCGCAGAAACGCCAGTACCGTGGCGCTTAATTACAACGCCTTCGAATAACTGGACACGTTCGCGTTCGCCTTCGACGATTTTAGCGTAAACTTTAACGCTGTCGCCAGGGCGGAAGTCCGGAATATCGTCACGCAATTGTGACTTGGTGATTTCTTGGATCAATGGGTTTTGCTTGGTCATAATGTAACTTCTCCTTATACCGACATTCATTCACCCACCTTGAGCCAGCGGAACATCGTTGTTATGTGACTAATCACAATAGTGTAGTATACCAGACAAACCTCGACGTGACAAGCACACATCTGCCTTCCGGTGAGAAAAACTTCGAATACCTCGCGTTTAGTTTGCCGGCTTAACAAGCAATAACAGTCCCACTACCAATAACGGTGACAGCAATTGAACCAGCAGTTTAAGGGCAAAATACCCCACGCTTTGCATCACCTGATCCAACGACCCAGATTCAAACCATAAACTCGGGCCAGTCGCAAAGCCATTGACGAAATCTTGATAGAGCTGATTGTTGTGCGCCATTTGTTGATACAAATTGCGACGCGCTTTAACAGTTTTGTCTGCCTCGTGCTTCAGTTGCGTCAACAAGCCCATGCACATTGGCGCAAATACCAGCCAGCTCATGAACAGATAAACATCAAACCAATGCCACGACCAATCAAGCCCATGCGTTTGCGCCAAATGCGTGACTACCCACAAGCCAATCGTACTCGGTAAAAAGGCCAACCGATACCGCATGCGCCCATCTTCTTTCAACCACTCGACGTCAATATATCACAAATACGCTGCCAGCGGGCTATTTGGGCTGCTTAGGCACCTGCTTATCTTTCAATAATGCCCGGCGTTCAGGACTGACCCAAGTGCCTGAGCCATAGCCTAAAATCGTTTTTAACGCCGGGATAAAGGTGATGGCGATGGTAATGGGATTCACCATCCAAAAAAACAGCATGTATAGCGGCGCAAACCCTAAATATTTCAGCTTGGCCGCATGATGATCCAAGATCAAAGCGGCCAACAGTTGCAAGAATCCCGCTAGCATTTCAAAGGTCACAAAGATAAACGACATGGCAAAGGCATGCCACAAGCGCTCATAATTGCCAGTGACGAGAAAATACCAACACGTCATCAAAAACAACACCGTGGTCAAAATGAAGAAAAACGACCAAATAATCGACAAGGTCGAATCCACAAACATCGAAAGTTGATACCGGTGACGAATGGGATGCTTGACGAATTTTTTAATATTGGTCAGCCAAACTTCGGTGCCACCTTGCGCCCAGCGCTTACGTTGCTTAAACAGATCTCCGATCGTTTCCGGCACATTCATATGAAACACGATGTTGGGTGCAAATCGCGGCACCGCACCGATCATTTGGTGATCCCAGGCAATCGAAATGTCTTCAGTTGCCCGATTTTGGCGAAACCCACCGACTGACACCAAAAAACGTTTGCGATACATGGTGTTGGCGCCAGAATAGGCATACATGGAATCGTTCACCGCAGCTTGACTGCGCTTGATGACGCCAACGATACTGGAGAATTCAACGGTTTGGGATTTGCAGATCAACTTGGTGCGATTTTGCACATCCATATTCGCCGTTACCGCACTGGTATTCATATCGCGGTCATGAATGAAGTAGTTCATATACTTCATTAACGCATCTGGTTCCGGCACCGTATCCGCATCGTTGCTTAAAATATATTCGCCTTTGGCAAAATACATCCCGATATTAAATGCGTGCGCTTTGCCTTTATTGGCTTCAATGGTGATCACCCGCAAGCGCGGATACTCCCCTTGAAGGCGTTGCAGAATGTCTTCAGTGCCATCAGTCGAGCCGTCATTCATCACCAAGATCTCAAAGTTGTCGTAGTTGAGTTGATCAAATAAATAGCGAATAGTCGATTCGATCATCACTTCTTCATTATGTGCTGGGATCATGATGGTGATCAAAGGCTGCTTGGCCAAAGGCAATGGTTGCCAATCATTATCTTCAGTGTTAGGACGCAACCAGCGATAACTCAACGACCCAAAAAACCAAAAAAACGACCCGATGATCGGATACAAGCATAAGATCAACACTGCGATATTGATGACTGATGCCACAGTCGTGCTTTCAAATAAATGATCGATCAACCGAATCACTCCTTTTGCTGCAAATGCTGAGCTTCAAACAATCGCCGAAACTCATCAGTATCCAAATTTTTGTCTGGCGTTACCCGATACGTGCGGACATTTTCCCGAAATTCCGGATCGCCAAAACGCTTGTCCATGAATTTTTCCAATTCAGTTTCGCGGGCCTTTTGATTGATCGGGTCATAAGTCGGCCACTGTTCAACCAAGCGGTCGCGTTTGCGGACTTGGATGATCGTCATCGACACGGTGAAGATCAACGATACGGCGGCCAAAAACAATAAGATCACCCCAATAAAGTGGATCTCAAAAATGCCTTCACCATAGGACCAAAAAGGCTTAACGTGGCCAGTTTCCACACCATAAAAACTCCAGGCCGTGATCACCATTGGCACGATCACACAAACCCAGCCGATGATGGCGACCAAGGTTTGGCGAATCTTAAGGAGCCAATGGCCTTTTTCAAAATATTCATCTGTATATAATTGTTGTTTAGCGGATCTTGGTGCTGCCATCGGCGCCTACCTCCTTGTGTTTAGTCGGATCGCTTGGCCGCGCAAATTTATACCCTTGGCGCAACCCGATATTCAATTGTTCAGCGAGCGCTTCATCTTGATCATTTTCGATGCCAGTCAACACCAGTTGCATGTGCTGGGTATCGGCGAATTGATGCCAAGCTTGCAAGTTCAGATCCAGCCATTCATTGGGATCGGTTTTGCGAAAAGCTTTCATGGAGCACTTTAAGGTGTCGATCACCCCTACCATCCAGTTGATACATTTCATATCAGCTGAATCTGCCCCAATGTTATCGACTTCCAACTTCATGCCATAGATCTTGGCATTTTTAATGTGGCGAATAAAGGTGGGCCGATGTAAGTAGCGTTCATGTGGATCCACACTTAATTCAACCGCCAAAGTCATCGGTGCGATGTTAGCGATCGCCCAACGGACAAAATAATCAAATTCTGGGCTGATGATCTGTTCATAAGCTAAATTAATCGACAATTGGTAATGTTGCTTGGGCAATGACTTAAAGGTCACTTCCAATAACGAGATCACCCGCTGCAGCGGCAACGTGTCCAATTGTTGCGGCAAGCGCCAACTGCCATCAGGTTGGCGTTGACGCAACAAGCATTCGTAACCGGTGATGACTTGATTTTGGTCGACAGTCGGTTGAACAAAATACCGCAATTCAAACTCTTTTTTGCCTAAGTAATTATTCGAGCGCCGTCGCGAATGGTAATAATAGATCACAACGACCACTGCCGCCAGCACAAACAACGCAATGGCGATCCAAAACAGCCAAAATTTCAAGGTTTTCAGTGCCATTACGCCTCATGCTCCTTTCGCTTTAGTTTGGTAAAGAGTTTAAAGTCGCGATATTTGCGTAACGCTGCCAGCTGATCCCAGATCACCACGATCAGCCCTGCGATGACCAACTTGAGCGGTATTGATGCTTTCAGCGCCAAGACGCCATGTACCCGCTCAATCGGTACTTTCAGCGTCGCTATGCCGCTAGCAGGCATCACTGAAACCTGTTTTGGCGCGCTCAAGCGATACCCCAGTGGCGCCTTCAACTTGATCGGCTGACCGGTTTTGGTGGTTTGATAAACTTTTAACACGACTTGGTGGCCACTGATGTATTCAACGGTGGTCCCTAAGCGTTGCGCAGCTACTGGCACGATCACCTTTTGGCTAGGCGCCCCAGTCAATCGATACGACTTAGGTGAATCAGCTTGGGTGGTATAACCAGGGGTACTGGCATGCGTCAAATCGATGGTTTGGCCCACAACGCCGCTAATGGGTTCAGTGGCAACTTGGTGGCCATCGCGGGTTTGATACACCAGCAAGGCTTTGGCATTGGCGGCTTGTTTTGTCACCTGGATCACCACGCTTTGACGCGCTGCTGCGATAAACGTATACGCTTTGGGATTGCCCGGTTGCGTGGTGTAGCCAGCCACTGAGGCATGCGAAATGTCAAAAGTGGTCCCCACGTTGCCAGAAATCGGCTCGATGCCCACTTGTTTGCCAGTCGTGTCCACATACACCAAATAGGCGGTACGCATGGCAGTCGCAGCATGAACTTTTTGAGCGGTTAGGTGAACATCGGCAAATAGCCGGCTGAAGAATTGATAAAAGCCCCACTCTGGCGTCTTTTGGTAAGCCGTCATCGATTTTAACTTGATCGTATTATCGACAGTCACCGTTTTGACCCCATAATAAGCAGCCATCCATTCATTGAACCATTGCTTCTTCGGGTCGCCATGCCCCACATAAGTTGATTGCCAATATTGATTGCGATCGGTATAAACAGGTATCATGCCTGGCACTGCGGCATGCTGAACGCCAATTTTGGCATCATGACGGACGATTGCATCGCCGGTGGCCCAAATGCGATAAGTCAACGCATTAGATCGCACTGCCGCTTGATACCCAGGAAAAGCCGCGATCGCCAAGATCAAGGCGATCAAACCCGGCAATAATTTGGCAATGTAGGTGCCAGCGCGCAACTGGTCATGATCATGCAACAACATCAGCAAAGCGATCAGTAAATATAAATTAGGGCCAAAAAATACCCGACTGAGGATCTGGGGCGATACGATCAACGCGACGATCCCCAATACTGCCCCTAACGTATACAAGCAAGCCGCCAAATAATCCCGATCACGTGACCACAGCAATTGGTGACCAAAATTGTGATGTTGCCACCACATATACAACAAGATCACCGCCACCAAGCCCAACCACAAACCAGAATAGGTCATGGTTTTGGTGAGCAATTGGTTCAATTCGAATTGCTTGCCGCGAACGGAGATCTGATTCACCCCGGAAACGACGACGACATAAAAACCAAAACATGCGGCGATCCCACCAGTCCACTTCCAAGCTAACTGCGATTGATGCCAATCAAACAGCGTCAAAGCAAACGCAATAAATAGCGTCAATGGCGCTGTATTTTCGTTGGTTGCCCCAGCTAACACCCCTAAGATCGCCATGGCAGCCGTCATTAAGCGTGGATGTTTGGCATGATAGTTGAACCGATAGGGCAATAAAAACGTTAAATAGATCAATGCCACCCACAAATAGTTGAATGCACCCGATAACCATAGCACTGTCGTCCCATAATCTGGTAAAGCAAACCACATCAACACGTAGGTCAAACCTAAATAAGCTACGCGCACACGCTGGCGACCAAAAACATGCAGATCGATCAGCCACCCGAGTAGCACAAAAACAGCTGCTGACGCCGCATTAAACACCGCTTTAGGCAACTGCATCGCCAACATCACCCCAGTATGGGCAACGAAGCGACCATTATAGATCCGGGTATGATTTTGAACAGAGCGGATCAGATCCCACAAATTGTTGATCCCGCGTAGCTGCCCGTGCGGCAGTTCCCCTTGATAAAAGAAATGATAGAGGTAATCGTCTCCTGAATACCCACTGAGGTCATACAATAATTTAATAAATAAAAAGACGCCAATGGTCACTGTAATGATGCCCACCGCCCATACGCCTTTGTTGACTTTCCGATTCATGGATCGTCCCCCAAGTTCGTCAACATCTATACTTTTATTCCAAAAACAGCATACCATATATTTCAGATTTTGACGATATAAGCCGCGTCATGATGGGGTTCATCATAAATTGGTTCACTGCAAGAAAGCTTGGTTTCTCGTGTTGACGCGTCGTCAACATTTATTGGTCTATAACAAAAAAACGCCTGATGATTTTATCAAGCGTCATTTGATCAATTCTTTTTAAACCGTTCAGCAGCTAAATCAGCTTCCCGAACTTTGCTGGCTTCTTCTGTTTTTACTTCGCGCAGCAGCTTTTGGGCCGCTTTGTCCAGATCCAGCGTGGCCAGCAAATCCGGCCGGCGCTGATACGTCCGCCGTAGCGATTCTTTTAACCGCCACTTGGCGATCAATTGATGATTCCCGCTTTGCAACACCTCAGGTACGTCCATGCCGCGGTATGTGGCTGGACGGGTATATTCAGGATAATTCAACAATCCGTTTTCAAAACTATCCGTCGCAGCTGACTCCGCATTGCCTAACACCCCTGGGACAAAGCGTACTGTGGCATCGATCATCATCATCGCTGGTAATTCGCCGCCAGTCAACACAAAGTCGCCTAATGAAAATTCATCCGTCACCAAGCTGCGGATCCGTTCGTCATACCCTTCATAATGCCCGCAAATAAACACCAAGTGCTCTTCTTGCGCCAATTCTTTAGCCGCCACATGGTCAAACTTGCGCCCTGCTGGGTCTAACAAGATCACCCGCTTAGGGCCTGGGGCTTTGGCGTTCAACGCGTCCATGGCCTCAAACAGCGGTTCTGGCTTAAGCAACATCCCAGCGCCGCCACCATAAGGCGTGTCATCGACATGATGGTGCTTGTCATGGGAATATTGGCGAAAATCCACGGCATTGAATTCAACAGTGCCTTTGTCTAAGGCTTTGCCGATCATGCTTTGTGTCATTGGCGCAAACATATCTGGAAAAAGCGTCAACACATCAATTTTCATCGTCGATCAGCCCTTCTGGTACATCGACATGAGCAACTTTGTTGGCGACATCGATGCTTAATACCACGCTTTTAATGAATGGCAACAACACATCAGCTTTGCCAGGACGGGGAATCACCCAAACGTCATTGGCGCCAGGACTTAAGATCTCTGACACCATGCCGAGTTTTTGATCATGTTGATCGATCACCGTTAAGCCGATGATATCACGATAATAATATTCGCCATCGTCTAAGTCTTGTTGTTCCGCTTGCGTCACGTTCAAGCTGTGACCTTTGAAGCGTTCCACATCATTGATGTTATCCAGACCCACGAATTTAACTAAGGTAAAGCCTTTGTGCTTGCGGCTGGATTCAACCGTGACGGGCGTTTGCGGGGTGGTATCGATGATCAACTTAGCGTTTTTGGCAAAGCGTTCTTCAGGAAAATCGGTAGTCGCGATCACCCGCACTTCCCCGCGAATACCATGGGTGTTGACGATATTGCCAACATGAAAAAGTTCTGGCAAGGTGGTTCCTCCTTTTGTGATAAAAAAAGGACCGACATCAGCCGGCCCCAATTTTTATTTACTTGGTTGTTTGGCATCCAAGATATTTAACCGTACCCGTTTGGGGTATGGCGACTTAACGGCGTAAACGATAGTGCGCACAGCTTGCGCCACACGCCCTTGTTTCCCAATGACCCGGCCGACATCGTCCGGCGCCACGGTTAAGTCGAAAGCCATGTATTCTTCCGTCTCATGAGGACGGATCTCAATGGCCTCTGGGTGAGCAACTAAGGGTGTCACAATGGCTCGAATGAGCCCAGCGATATCCATGTGATCCCCTATTTCTTAGCGAAGCGCGCTTCGTGATACTTTTGCATCAAACCTTTGCTAGAAAGCAAGGTCCGTACAGTATCGGAAGGTTGTGCGCCTTTTTGGAGCCAATCAAGAATTGAATCTTCATCCAGTTTTAAGTCAACTGGTTCGGTTAATGGGTTGTAGTAACCGACGGATTCGATAAACCGGCCGTCACGTGGGGAGCGAGAATCTGCAACCACGACACGGTAGAACGGCTTACGCTTTGAACCCATCCGCTTTAAACGAATTTTAACTGCCATTAAGTCCACCTCCTGTAAATTTCTCAACTTCAAAATAATAGCAAAGATTCAGCGGCGTGTAAAGAGTTTTTTCTTTACAACGGCATTTTCGCCGAAAAAGCCTAGGATTTAAAGTTTTTCGCGTGTTTTAGGCGCTTTTTCTTGTTTTTCTTTTGCTTCTTGATCATGGAGTTCATGGCCATTTTGCCCAAGCGCCCTTTGACGCCGCCGCCCATCAACCCTTCCATGCCTTGGAAATTGCCTTTATACATTTGGCTCATCATTTTCTTGGAGGCATTGAATTGTTTGATCATGCGGTTGACTTCTACGATCGGCCGCCCTGACCCCGCTGCCAAGCGGCGACGCCGAGACGGGTTCAACAGATCCGGTTGCTCGCGTTCTTGCGGCGTCATCGAATAAACGATCGCCTTCATGTGGGCAATGTCTTTGGGATCCATTTTGAAGTTCTTCAAGGCTGGGTTATTGGCCATGCCTGGGATCATCTTCATAATGTCTTCCATCGGGCCCATATTTTGCACTTGGGCCATTTGATCCAAGAAATCGTTGAAGTCAAAGGTGTTTTCTTTGATCTTATCAGCCATTTCATTGGCTTGTTTTTCATCAAAGTTCTGTTGGGCCTTGTCGATCAAGGTCAACATGTCGCCCATGCCTAAGATCCGGTTGGCCATGCGATCAGGATAAAAGACATCCAAGGCATCCATTTTTTCGCCTTGCCCGATAAACTTGATCGGCTTGCCGGTGACTTTGCGGATCGACAGCGCCGCCCCACCACGGGTATCACCATCTAACTTAGTCAATACCACACCGGTGATATCCAAGCGCTCATCAAAGCCTTTGGCAACATCTGTGGCCGCTTGGCCAGTCATGGAATCGACCACCAGCAAAATTTCATTGGGCTTGGCAATGTCTTTGATGTCGGCTAATTCCGTCATCAGTTTTTCGTCGATCTGCAAACGCCCAGCAGTATCGATGATCACATAGTCGTTATGTTGCAAGTTAGCTTGGGCCAACCCTTGGCGCACGATCTCGCGTGGATCGGTATCCGTGCCCATTTCAAAAACAGGCACGCCAACGGATTTGCCGACCACTTGCAATTGATCAATGGCCGCGGGGCGATAAACGTCAGCGGCGATCAATAATGGGCGCGCTTTTTCTTGTTCGATCAAGCGCTTGGATAATTTCCCGACTGTGGTGGTTTTACCAGCACCTTGCAACCCGACCATCATAATGATCGTTGGGATATGTGGTGCCTTGTTCAATGGCACTGCCGCATCCCCCATCGTCGCCGTCAATTCGTCATTGACGATTTTGATGATCTGTTGGGCTGGTGACAGTGATTCTAAGACTTCTGCGCCAACTGCTTTTTCGCGAACATTCTTGACGAATTCTTTGACCACGCCGAAGTTTACGTCGGCTTCCAATAATGCCAAGCGGATCTCGCGCATGGAATCGCGAACATCTGCTTCAGTCACTTTGCCTTTACGGCGTAGGCCAGAGAACGCTTTTTGTAACCGTTCGGATAAACCTTCAAATGCCATTATTTTCTCCTATCAACCTTAAATTTCAGTTTTTCGGCTGCTGATCAGCGGGCAGCTTGATCGGCGACGCGTGTTAACAGTTCACTGAGTTGTTCATCGTTTGGATACTGTTTGCGCACATAGCGCACCAACGCGTCAACGCTTTGGTTTTGCGCTTGATAATTCGCCAACAAGTGAAGTTTGCTTTCATATTCTTCCAAGCTGGCTTCGGTGCGGCGAATGTTGTCATACACCGCTTGGCGCGATACATCAAATTCAGTGGCGATTTCACCTAAAGAGTAGTCGTCGCCATAATAAAGCTCCAAATAGCTATGTTGTTTATCCGTCAAAAGCGCGCCGTAAAATTCAAACAGCGAGTTCATGCGGTTGTTTTTTTTGATTTCCATTTTATCTACCTCATATACTCTATACAGGATACCGATATGGCGGCGTTTCGTCAATCTCAAAGCGTTCACGTTAGTTTTTTCACAAAATCGGCGTATTGCGCTTTCATTCGTGGTAAAATAAAGCGAAATGAATTGGAGGGAATTATTATGGTCGCAACCATTCTTTATTGGGGCGTTGTCGCTGCCTTATGCGGCTGGTGGGCTTGGACCGCGGTATTCAGCGCGATCTATGTGGCTAACCACGAAAATGGCAACTTGTGGTTCTTCGCCATTTTGAACACGTTAGGCCTGATCGCGGCTGGCATTTTCTACTGGATCATGTCCAACACCGCTTGGCAAAAATACTGGTTCACTGATACGGTGAAAACCGGCAACTGGTTGCTTTACGTCATCATCGCTTACGTGGTGTTGATCGTCTTGCAAGTGATTTTAGGCCGTACACCTAAAGAACAAGCCACAGCTTAAATGAAATTTCCCGCTAGCGCTTTGATCGCTGGCGGGATTTTTTTGTCAAAAAAGCCGCCTGCGATCAGGCGACTTTTCAACAGTTATTTGGCTGGGTCTTCGATCAAACCTTTGAACAACCCATAAGCAAATTTCGTTGGATCAAATGCTTGTAAGTCGTCCATGCCTTCACCCAAGCCTGCCAACTTCACTGGTACATGCAACTCATTGCGGATTGCCAACACGATGCCACCTTTGCCAGTACCATCGAGTTTGGTCAACACAATACCAGAAATATCAGTGGTTTCGTTGAATTGTTTGGCTTGGCTCAACGCGTTTTGGCCGGTAGTCGCATCCAACACCAGCAACACTTCTTGAGGCGCTTGCGGCAATTCGCGTACGATCACGCGCTTGATCTTGTCGAGTTCTTTCATCAAGTTGACTTTGTTTTGCAAACGCCCAGCGGTATCGACTAATAACACATCGACACCGTCAGCTTTGGCTTGCTTCACGGCGTCAAAAGCGACACTAGCAGGGTCTGAACCGGCAGCTTTGGCGACGACTGGTACACCATCGCGGCGGCCCCATTCTTGCAACTGCTCAATGGCCCCAGCGCGAAACGTATCACAAGCGGCTAGCAGCACGGATTTGCCTTGGTCTTTGAGCTGATGGGCGAGTTTGCCCACCGTGGTGGTTTTGCCAGCGCCATTGACGCCGACAAATAAGAATACCGTTGGCCCAACATCCGCATAATGCAAGGTGTTGTCTTCATGCTCGCCAGCTTCACCATAAAGATCGACTAACTTTTGAACGATAACTTGAGCCACCGCTTGCGGCTGCTTAACGTTTTTGAGTTTGACTTCATCACGTAAGGAATCCGTCAGATCCACGGCAGTTTGAAAGCCGACATCCGCTTCGATCAACATTTCTTCAAGATCGTCAAAGAAATCTTCATCTACCGTCCGGAAATTGGCAAATAAGGCATTTAAGCGTTCAGAAAATGTGGTGCGCGACTTTTCCAAGCCGGCATCATATTTCTCGGTTTCTGGCGTTTCAGGTTCGCCAGTGAATGCCTTTTTAATGCGATCAAATAATCCCATGAGGGCCTCCTTTTAATCTGCTTGTGCTTGGTCTAATGACACGGCCATCATGCGGCTGACGCCGGATTCTTGCATGGTGACGCCATATAACACGTCTGCGGCTAACATCGTGCCACGACGGTGCGTGATGACGATGAATTGAGTGTCTGAAGAATAATGCCGCAAGAACTCGCCAAAGCGATTGACATTGACATCATCCAACGCTGCTTCGACTTCATCTAAAATGCTAAATGGGACTGGACGCACTTGTAAAATCGCAAATAACAACACGATCGCCGTCAACGCGCGTTCCCCACCAGACAATAGTGACATATGCGACAGCTTTTTGCCAGGCGGCTGAGCCTCGATTTCAAGGCCAGTGTTCAACAAGTCATTGGGGTCCGTCAAGCTTAAATGGGCATGCCCGCCGCCAAACATTTTGGGAAAAATCTCTTGAAAGGCGGCATCAGTGGCGTCAAACATGGCTTTAAAGCGGGTTTTGACTTCTTCGTCCAGCTCGTTCATCGTTTCCAACAGGTCTGCTTTGGCCGCCAATAAGTCGGCTTGTTGCTTGGTCAAAAAGTCATAACGGGTTTTAATGTTGTCATATTCAGCAATGGCATTGGGGTTGACGGGCCCTAAGTCATCCAAGCCGCGCTTTAATAATTTCACGCGACTTTTCAACATTGGCAACGCGGCGTCGTCTTCATCCACGGCTTTGATCGCTGCTTCATAGGTCAATTGATAATCTTCGGACAACGTGTTTAAGCGACTATCCAAATTCAACTTGATGCGATTCAAGCTGACGGCTTGTTGCGACGCTTGCGCTTGCGCGTCATCACGTTGGCGATTGGCGGTGGTGATCTCTGCTGACACCAAACTCAGCGCATGACGATTGGCCGCTTTGTCAGCGGTCAGTTGCGCTTGTTGTTTTTTGAGCTTGGCCACTGACGCTTTCAATTGCTTGATCTGCGCTTGGCGACTGGAACTTGACGCCACATCAGCTTTGGCAGAAGCTTCAATGTTTTTGATCCGAGTTTGTAAAGCCTGTTGCCGCGCGATACCTGTGTCGCGGCTTTGTTGCCACTGCGCCAATTGATTGGCCGTGGTTTGTTGGGCACTTTTTAACACGGCGACTTGGGCTTTGAGCTCACTGATATGGGCTTGTTGATCCGCTGCTGCAGTAGTCGCAGAATTCAACGCCTCTTTGGTGGTGTCGATTTGCGCTTGCGCGTCAGCCAGTTTTGCCTTTAAACTGGCGGCTTGGCTTTGTAGTTGCGCGATCAAAACGTCAAAATCGGTGGTTGCTTGGGCATCCAAGCCTAACGCTTTGAGTTGGCGTGTCAATGCCGTTAGACGCTCTTGTTGCGGCGCCAATTGGGCTTGGATCGCTTTGAGATCTGCAGCTTGTTGGTTGACGGTAGCTTGCGCTTGGGTTTTGGCTTCATTGGCAGTGGCCAATTGACTGGCGATGCCTGAGATCTCATCATGTTTGGCTTGCAAGGCACTCGTCATGGTTTTCAAGTTCGCCGCCAAAGTTTGCACTTCTTGGGTGCGCGCTAATGGCGAGCTGCCTTTGCTACGGACTTGCCCACCTGACATTGAGCCGCCAACATTCAACAGATCCCCGTCAAGGGTGACGATGCGATAGCGGTGGCCAGTGGCATTGGCCATGGCGATCCCATGATCCAAATCATCTGCCACCACTAATAACCCAGCCAAGTTGGCCATGATGTTCGCCGCTTTTGGCGCATAGCGGATCAAATCGACCCCGACGCCTAAAAAGCCTGGCTGCTGCTGCAAGGTATGTAACACATTGGCAGGGATCTGGCGCGGTTTGATCACACTGATCGGCAAAAACGTGGCCCGACCAGCGCGCGTTTGTTTCAAGTAGCTGATGGCGGCTTTGGCGGCTTGTTCATCATCCGTCACGATCGACTGTAAACTGCCACCTAAGGCAATATCAAACGCTTGTTGGTATTGTTTGGGAACCGTGATCAACTCCGCGACAGCGCCAACCACGCCGTTGAGTTGGGCTTTATGCTGCAACACGGCTTTGACGCCAGCAAAAAAGCCGTTGTAATCTTCTTTGAGTTCTTTTAAGGTGTCAAATCGCGATTTAGTGGCTTGAAAGATCCCCAGCGCTTTTTGATAACCGGCAGTCAGTTGCTCATGTTGAGTCTGCAACTTCTCAGCGGTTTCACTGGTTTGGCTCAAAGTCGCTTGGGCGTTGGCCAAGGCGGCTTTAGCTTGCGTCTCTTGTCGGACCAGATCGTCACATGTGGCTTGTTGGTTTTTGACTTGTTTGGTCAACTCATGGGCACGGGTGGATTGTGCCGCCATTTGACTGGCTTGGACTTGTTGATCTTTTTTGGCTGCCGCCAGCTGATTGTTGCAATCAGCTTGTTCTTGCAGCAAGCGAATATAAGCGGCTTGATGGGCATCCAATTGGCGATTCAACGCTTGCGGATCGCTGGCTGCACTTTGCGCCGCGGCATATTCCGCGTTGGCTTGGGTCAATTGCTTGGCTTGGGCGGCTTGCTTTTCATTGAGCACTTGCAGCTGTTTTTCAGCTTCTGCCGCTTGCAAGGTGGCATCATCCAGTTGGGCTTGCAGATCTGCCAATGTGGCTTGCGCGTTGGTCACGCGTTCAGATGACACCCGCGTTTCACCAGTCAAGTTCTCCAAATGCATGGAGTCGGCCAATAACGCATCATTGGTTTGCGCCACTTGTTGATCGAAATCAACGTCTTTGGCAGTCAGGCTTTCTGAACGGGCTTCTAAGCCAGCAAGTTTTTCTTTTAACCCAGATAATAGCTTGGTGGTGACACTCGCTTGCGTCGCGGTCGCAGTTTGTTCAGCTGCTAGCTGCTTGATCTCAAGTGCCAATACCGCTTTGTGGGATTTTTGGTAATCAGCCATTTGCCGCTCGTAATCGCGAGCGATCGAGGCTTGTTCTTCCAAAGGCGCCAATTGGTGGTGCAACTCATGAATGATGTCGTTGACCCGATCAAGGTTATCATCGGATTCAGCCAATTGTTTGTTGGCTTTGGCTTTTTGTTGTTTGTATTTCAAGACGCCGGCAGCTTCTTCTAAAATGCCCCGGCGATCTTCTGGTTTACTATTAAAAATGGCTTCAACGCGGCCTTGGGAAATAAAAGAAAAGCTTTCCTTGCCTAACCCAGAGTCCATAAAGAGATCGATGATATCTTTGAGCCGCACCGCTTGGTTGTTGATCAAAAAATCTGATTCCCCATCACGATAAAGCCGGCGACACACACTGACTGTCGCCGGCTGATCAGCCAAATACCAATCAGAATTGTCAAACGTCAACACCACTTCAGCGCGGTTTAATGGCGGCCGATTGGCGGTGCCAGCGAAGATAATGTCCCCCATTTTTTCGCCGCGTAGGCTTTTGGCACTTTGCTCACCTAACGCCCAGCGGATCGCTTCAGTAATATTACTTTTCCCAGAACCATTGGGACCCACGATCCCAGTCAGTCCTGGCACGAACTCGATTTGCGTCTTGTCAGCAAAAGACTTAAAGCCATTGATCGTTAATGCTTTTAACTGCATGCGTCCACATCCTACTTGTCAGCGTCGTCCAACTTCTCCAAAGCGGCTAGCGCAGCTGCTTGTTCGGCGGCTTTCTTGTTTTTGCCTACCCCAGTGCCTAACACTTTTCCAGCAGCCGTCACATCTACTTCAAATTGGCGTGCATGCGCCGGACCGGATTCGGATAATAAGTGATAGGCAATATCCACTTCACCATCTTTTTGCAGGTATTCTTGCAAGGCGGTTTTATGATCACGGTTGGCATCAAATTGGCCTGCCGCAATTTTAGGGAAGATCATTTTTTCACAAAATTCGATCACAGACTGGCGGCCTTGGTCTAAATACAAGGCGCCATTAAAGGCTTCAAATAAATCTTCCAGTAAGGTCTTGCGTTTGCGGGCACCGGCATTTTCTTCACCTTTGCCCAAGCGGATATATTGATCAAAATGCGCTTCTTTGGAAAATGCCGAAAAACTGCGCGTTTGCACGATCGCAGCGCGCATGCGGGTCAGCTTGCCTTCTGGTAATTCAGGATAATGCCGGTATAAATAGTCACTGACCGTTAATTCCAACACGGCATCCCCTAAAAATTCGAGGCGTTCGTTGTCTTTGAGCCCTAGTTCTTGATGCTCGTTGACGTAAGAGGAATGCGTAAATGCTTCATCAAGAATGGAAAGGTCATGAAACTCGATGCCATAGCGATTCCTTAGTTCCGATACAAATTCTGAAGCGACCATATGCCAAACTCCTCCTTATATTCTCTAGTCTATTATACAAGAGCCACACCAAAATAACACCTGCACTTGCTTGAGTTTTCGGCGAATCTCAAGGGCTGGACAACCCAAATAAAAAACCGAGGCATTCAACGAATGTCTCGGCAACTCATTTACACTGTTTACTTGGTTTGATGGGCCATGACGTAACTCACAGCGTCGCCAACAGTCACAATGTTTTCCGCATCTTCATCTGGGATCTCGGCGCCAAAGGTATCTTCGAGTTCCAAAACGAATTCAACGATATCGATCGAATCAGCATCTAGATCCTTTTTGAAGTTCAAGTCGCTGGTGATCTTATCTTCCGGGGTTTGGAAGTGATCTTGGATGAGACTTGAAATTTTTGCGAATACTTCTTGCTCAGTCATGACGGTCCTCCGTTTCTTAACACGCCATCTAATATAGCCGACTTTCGCCTACTTGTCTATGCCAAGTCGTCAGCTTGTCGCGCGAAATACCCGCTGACTTTGCCAACGGTGTCATTTTGCACCATTTCATGGATCTGCTTAATGGTGTAATACACCGCATCAGCGTCTGCGCCGCCATGGGCTTTGACTACCGGGGCTTTTAACCCCAACAATACCGCGCCACCATAGCTGGACACATCAAAGGTGCTGGCAATGCCTTTGATCCCGTCTTTTAACAATAACCCGCCGAGCTTGCCTTTGATGCCAGTGTCATAGATCGCGGATTTCACCAGTTTCAAAATGGTTTTGGCCGTGCCTTCAATGGCTTTAAGCGCGGCGTTGCCAGTAAAACCATCCGTGACCACAACATCAGCGACGCCTTTGAGCAATTGATCAGCTTCGATATTGCCGATAAAGTTGATGCTGTCAAGTTGTGACAACAACTGGTAGGTTTCTTGATGCAAAGGATCGCCTTTATGCGCTTCACTGCCATTGTTCAACAGCGCCACGCGAGGATTTTTCAACCCACGCAAGTCTCGGGCATAAAAATCGCCCATCACCGCATAATTGACCAATTGCTGAGCTTTGCCTTCTGCATTGGCGCCGACATCCAACATGATGAACCCTTTGCCATCTACAGTTGGCAAAGTCGGCATCAGCCCTGGACGATCGATGCCTTTGATGCGCCCCACGATAAATAACCCAGCTGCCAGTAACGCGCCAGTTGATCCTAGTGAAAATACCGCATCCGCTTCGCCATTTTTAACGGCTTGCGCAGCCAACACCATCGACGCTTGTTTCTTGCGGCGCACTGCTTTGACAGGCTCGTCATTGCCATCGATTTGTTCATCGGTGTGCACCAACGTGATGCGTGTTTCATCTGTGATCAACGGCTTCACTTGCGCGGTATCGCCATAAACCAGAAATTCCAAGTCAGGGTATTCATCTCGTGCCCGTAATAACCCGTTGATCACCACTTCCGGGGCGTGATCGCCACCCATGGCATCCACTGCAATTTTCATCAAAAAGCCTCCTAATCAAGTGTGCCGACTAACTGTTGTTGTCGGGCTAAGTAAGCGCGCAAAGGCGCAAATTCTGGCGCCGACAAACTTGGGTCGGCTTTGAATAAACTGGCAGCAACTTGTTGCGCTGCGGCCAATGTGGCAAAATCCGCCACCGGATCAGCCACCCGAAATTCTGGCAAGCCGCTTTGCTTGTCACCAAAAATATCACCCGAGCCGCGCAATTCCAGATCCTTTTGCGCTAATTTAAAACCGTCAGTGGTGGTGACCATCGTTTGCATGCGCTCAACGCCCATGTCGTTTTTCGGATCAGCCACTAAAATACAATAAGCCGCCGATTTGCCACGGCCAACGCGCCCACGCAATTGATGCAGTTGCGCTAAGCCAAAGCGATCAGCATCCATGATCAACATCACCGTGGCATTAGGAACATCTACACCGACTTCAACGACAGTCGTGGATACCAATAGATCGATCTCCCCAGCAGAAAATGCCCGCATGATGGCGTCTTTTTCGTCTGGCTTCATTTGGCCATGCAACAACGCGACTTTCGCCGTTTTGCCAAAGACTTGTTGCATTTCAGCATAAAGTTGCTCCGCATTTTGCAAATCGATTTTTTCTGATTCGGCGATCAGCGGGGTAATGGCAAAGATCTGATGATGCGCCTGGAGTTCTTGTTGCATGCGTTGCAAGGCGTCGCGCATTTGGTTATGACGCACCCACGTGGTCGTGATGGGCTGCCGGCCTGCAGGCAACTCGTCGATGGTGGACACGTCCATTTCCCCATAAGTGGTAATGGCCAAAGTCCGCGGGATCGGCGTGGCAGTCATTGCCAACAAGTCCGGTTTTAAGCCTTTGTCTTGCAAGATCTGACGTTGTTTGACCCCAAAGCGATGCTGCTCATCAATGATCGCCAAGCCTAAGTTGGCATAATCGACCGCTTTTTGGATCAGCGCATGTGTGCCGATCACGATATCGATCTCACCGCTGGCCAAACCTGCTAACGTCGCTTGACGCTGTTTGCCTTTGGTGGTGCCAGTCAGTAAGGCTAATTTTACCGGAAAATCGGCAAACAGTTTGGTCAATTTGGCAAAATGCTGCTCAGCTAGCACTTCTGTTGGTACCATCAACGCAGCTTGAAACCGCGCCGTCACCGCAGCGTATAAGGCGATCGCTGCCACAATGGTTTTACCAGAGCCGACATCCCCTTGCAGCAAACGATTCATGTGTTTTGGACTGCGCATGTCCGCACAGATCTCATTGACCACCCGCTTTTGCGCGGCAGTTAAAGCAAACGGTAGGGTTTGGATCAGCGCGCGTACTTGCTGGTTATCAAAAGGGATCGCCAACCCATTGGCCGCCAGTTGGTTGTCTTCACGCAGCGCTTGAATTTGGCATTCAAACAAGAAGAATTCGCGAAAAATCGCCGTGCGTCGCGCGGCTTTGGCCGCTTGCGGCGTATCTGGCCAATGCATGCCTTGGATCAGTTGTTCATCTGTGAGTAAGCGCAACTTTTGGCGGATCACTGCCGGCACAATATCAGGGATATGCCCTTTTTCACGGGCAAACGCCGCTTTGGCCAATTCTGCCAAGGTGCTTTGGCGAATATTTTTGTTGGCTGGATAGATCGCCGCCATGGAAGGCGCGTCATCTGTTTGCGTGGCTAAGACTTTCATGCCAGTCATCGTGTGGCGCTTGGCATCCCATTTACCATAGATTGCCGCTTGCATACCTTGGGTGAATTTGTCTTTTAACCAAGGTTGATTGAAAAACGTCACCATCACCACTGCGCGATCGACTTGCACCCGCACGTTCAAACGATTTTTCCGCGGGCCAAAGCGTGACACCACGGGGTCGGCGACGACGATGCCTTTGATCGTGAGCTTTTCTTGATCGGCCGCTTCGTCTAAGGATTTCACTTGCAGATCATCATAACGAAACGGAAAGTAAAACAACACATCGCCAACGGTGTGAATATCCAAACTTGCTAACGCTTCAGCGCGTTTGGGACCAACGCCAGGTAGTGTGGTTGCAGGGTCATTTAAAGCCACAAGCGTCCTCCTTTCATCAATAATTTAGTCGTCACTGTCAAGAAATAACGAAGAGGTCAGCCCAATAACGGTCTGGCCTCTCAGCAATTTTATTCAACTGAAACCAAGTAAGGGTAAACCGGTTGATCCCCTTGATGGATCTCAACTTCAAGCTCATCATCATAGCTTTCGACCGCCGCTTGGATCGCTTCAGCTTCGGCTTTGGTGCCATCAGCACCGATGATCAAGGTGATGATCTCAGAATCTTCATCCAACATGGCTTTGATCATGTCAACAGTTGCTTGGACGCGATCAACATTGGTGATCTTGATGGCCCCGTCGATGATCCCCATCCAGTCATCAGTGTGGATGGCCAACCCATCGATGGTGGTATCGCGAATCGCCCGAGTGACTGAGCCAGACACGACATTGGCTAATTCACTGGTCATCATGGCTTGGTTATCGCTTAAGCTAGCTTCTGGGTTATAGCCCAACATGGCTGTCAAACCTTGGTTGATGGTTTTGGTTTTAACGATCGCCACTTGGACATCACTGGCTTTGGCTGCTTCTTGCGCCGCCATGAAAATGTTCGAGTTATTCGGCAAAACCAACACATTTTTGGCATGGGCGGCTTTGATGGCTTCTAAAATGTCGTTAGTTGATGGGTTCATGGTTTGCCCACCATTTAAGACATACGCGACCCCTAAGCTCTGGAACAATTCGCCTAACCCAGCGCCAGCAGCAATGGCAATGACGCCAGATTCCGCTAATGGTTGTGGCTTTTGTTCAGCAGCAATGGCGTCTTCGCGTTCAATGATCGATTCATGTTGTAAGCGCATGTTATCGACTTTGATTTTGGCTAAAGCCCCAAACTGTTGACCATATTTGAAGATGGTTCCAGGATGTTCTGTGTGCACGTGCACTTTGACCACTTCATCGTCAGCCACGACTAAAGTCGAATCGCCAAGTTCATTCAAATAGTTACGGAAAGGTTCGTAATCAAAGGGCTTCTTGGGTCCGTCGCCAACACCTAATTCAACCATCATTTCAGTGCAGTAGCCATAAACGATGTCATCTGGGTTCAATTTGGCTTGCGCCCCTTGGTGATGGGTCGCATTGACCATTTCGTTCATTTCCGCTTCGTCTGGCACGAAATCATCATCAGACGCTTCGCCGGCTAGTCCTTCGCGGAAGCCTTCGTAAATAAAGCACAAGCCTTGGCCACCTGAATCGACTACGCCGACTTCTTTTAACACCGGCAACAAATCAGGAGTTTTGGCTAAGGCCCGTTTTGAAGCTTTGACCACTGCAGACATCACGACGACAGCATCTGAGCTTTGTTGGGCTGCTTTTAAGCCCGCCTTAGCGCCTTCTCGAGCCACCGTTAAAATGGTGCCTTCAACAGGCTTCATCACCGCTTTATAGGCGGTTTCCACCCCACTGGCAAACGCATCAGCGAGATCTTGAGCCGTTAAGGTTTCTTTGGCTTCCACACTTTTGGCAAAACCGCGGAACAATTGGGAACTGATGACCCCAGAGTTACCGCGGGCGCCCATCAGCAAGCCTTTGCCTAATTTCTTGGCTAATTGACCGACATGTTCATCATTGGCTTCCAAAACTGCTTTGGCGCCAGTGGCAAACGTTAAGTTCATGTTGGTCCCGGTGTCACCATCAGGAACTGGGAAAACATTCAAAGAGTTGACGAATTCTGCATTTTTCGCTAAGCGATGCGCCGCTACACGAATCATTTCTTGGAATTTCGCCGCATTAATTTCAGATACTTCCACTACTGATCCTCCAAACAAGGACTATGCCTATCGTTTATTCAAGCCACTCAACTTAATCGCCGAGGACACGCACACCTTGTACAATCACGTTCACTGCACTGGCAGTGACGCCTAACATCGATTCAAGATTATATTTCACTTTATCTTGGACGTTGCGGCACACTTCTGAGATCTTGGTGCCGTAACCGACCACAATGTTAACTTCAACAGACACGCCGTTGTCCAATTGCCGAACCACAACACCGCGAGCATAATTTTCACGATTTAAAATATCGTTGAGATTATCGCGGATCTGATTACGGCTCGCCATCCCGACGATGCCGTAAATGTCTGTTGCCGCGCCGCCAACTACTGTCGCAATGACATTGTTGGAAATATCGATGGTCCCATATTTGGTCTTGATTTTGACCGCCATGTTATAACCTCCTAAAATGCGCAATCACTACCCCAGGGTAGTATTTCCCAATAAGTTTAGCATAGGGCATGCGTTTTGTCACCAAAGCTGTTTTTCGCAAACGTAGCCGAAAAAAATCACTGTCAAGTAATTTTCCTTTGCAAAAAATCTTGCATACACCGCGAGATTATGATAAGTTGGTCTAGTGAAAAATTCGCAGATGGCGAATAAGCAAGGAGGTCAGCATTTTGGCAAAAGACGTAATCACCGGGCGCCACACCGTATTTGGTAACAAGCGTTCCCACGCTTTGAACTCCAGCCGGCGCGCTTGGAAAGCAAATCTCCAAAAGGTTCGCATTTTAGTTGATGGTAAGCCAAAGCGCGTTTGGGTTTCCGCTCGCGCACTGAAATCAGGTAAAGTGACCCGGGTCTAATCCGGAGAGTTAAAAAAGCTTCAACCAAGTGGTTGAAGCTTTTTTTGTCGTCAATTTTCAACCAACACTAATTGCTTGCTGCCGCGCGAAGTGGCAACATAACGCCGCTGTGAGCCAAATTCAGGATCTTGGTAATAGTCACTTGACCAAGCCCACACCACCACAAAATCAAATTCCAACCCTTTAGCAACCGTCAGCGGCATAATATTCACACCAGCACTGACCGTTTTTTGACCATTCGCAACCAACAGTTGCCCATCGCACATTTGGGCTAACTGCTTTGCTTGCGTTGAATCTGGGGTGATCACCGCAATGCTTTGCGTGGCCGCAGCATGAAAGTCAGTTAATGCTTGCGCCAATTGTGCCGCTGTGATCGTTTGAGGACGCACGCCAGGCGCTTGCACCGCTTTGATCTTATTGGCCCAAGTAGCACCTGCATATTGGGCAAAAGTCGCCGTAATGGCACCTGTGGCCCGATAACTGGTGGTCAGTTGCCGCAAGATCACCGAACGTGAGGCAAAATAACCGGCGATCTCAACTGGCTTGCCGATCAATTTTTGTTGTGGGTCACCCACAATGGTCAACTCGCTTTTGGCAAAAATGCTACGGATCACCCGCCACATGCCATCATCATAATCTTGCGCTTCATCGATAAACACAGCTTTGAGGTCACTTTGTTGATAGTTTGTGATCTGCAACCACACATATAACTGATCCAAACTGCTCAATGCTGGCACCTGGCAAGCTTCTGCCAAGGCCTCAATGTCAAGCCAGCCAGACTTATCTGTTGGCACTTGCTTTGTGGCTTGCAACCACCGCCAAACTCGCTGAAGGCGCGATAACGCGCTTTGTTTTCGATCAGTTTGTTGCCAGGCTCGTTGCCCACTGCGCCCGACAAAGCGCGTCCAGCGCCTAGCTAAAGCCGCATCAATGGCGGCCTGGTGTTCATCGTTGACATCAACATCCCCGATGCCAAACCGCTTAGCCAGTTGCGCTAACAGCCGCGGATACGTCACGCTCATCGCTTCAGCTTCCCCTAACGCGGGCAACACCCCTTTGAGATAATGACCAAGCGCCACATTAGGCGTGATGATCAAGATCTGATCGGCCGTCCAATCCTCCCGATGTTGAAATAATTGATAAGCGATGCGTTGCAACATGACTGACGTTTTGCCTGAACCAGCTACACCTGACACCAATAACACCGGATGCGTCGCTTCACGAATGATGGCATTTTGTTCTTGTTGGATCGTCGCAGTAATCTCTTGCAAACCACCGCTGCGATCTTGCGCCAATACCTCCAGCAATAACGGATCGCCAACGGCTGTTTGGCTGTCGATAGCTCGGATCAATTGGTCATGATCGATCACAAATTGGGTCCGTCCCACCACCTTGACTGGAATTTGGCGCCCATTGGCTAGATAAGCTGTGGCGCCGTTGCGATTAGCGTAATACGCATCAGCGACTGGCGCCCGCCAATCGTAGATCAGATCTTGGGCATTGGCATCGGCATACCCGACTTTACCCAAATAAAAGGCTTCTGGGCCTTCACCATAATCCAGCAAAATTTTGGCAAAATAAGCTTGCGGGATCAACAACTGGGCATGAGCTAAGCGCACTGCTGCCGCATCATGGCGGCTATTTAAGGTGTCGATCTGGCGATTATTGGCTTCAATATTGGCAAATGTATCCAAAGTCTCGCTCATTGACCCCAGATCCAAATGGCCTTCACTAGCCAGTTGTTGCTTCACTGCGCGGCCTTCCGCTTGAATATCTGCTAGTTGCAGAGTCAGTTGTCTCGCATCGCTGGTCAATTGTCGATAGCTCTCACTTAAGTGTCTTGCTTCGTTCATCAGTCATCACCTCGGCTTACCAGTGTACGCCAAACTGCAGTCATCACCAGTCTGTTTTTGACTGGACAGGCCATGGTATAATTGGCATGGAAAAAGGTGGTGGCCAGTGATCGGTCAAGACCCTTCTTCATGAAAAACGGCAGGCTAGCGATCATATGACCGCTAGCCTGCCGTTTTTGTGGCTTAATTATCTTGTTGTTGCCCGTTTCGATCGCGGCTTTGGATCACCGCCACCACCCCACTGCTCCAGCTGATCACCGTCTTTTGGCCGGGCAAAAACTCATTTGACGCCCAAGAAAAAGGCGTGGGGTTGGACCAATCGTGTAGCGGGTATTTTGCCCCTTGGATCTCCAAATGAGCGATACCCGTCAGCGGCACGATGCCTAAATATCGAAATCCTGGTAGCGCCTGCAGCTGATAGCGCCCAGGTTGATAAAACTGGATATGATTTTGGGCATCGACCATGGTGATGTGATTGGTATAAGCTGCAAAGCGCGGCTGGGTCGGCAATAATAAATTCGCCAATAAATGATCAATGCGCCCGCCAGTAGCCCCGACCACGCAGATCTGGGTGGCATGATGGGCGACAAAAGCCAACCGTACCGCCATTTCGGTATCGGTTTCGTCTTTTTCCGGCTTGGCTGAATGAACTTCGGCAACCTGTTGTAACACTTGACGATGTTCAGCTTCCGTCAAGGAATCAAAATCACCCACAGCAAACAAAGGCTTGATCCCAGCTTCAAGCAAATGCCAAGTACCGCGGTCAACCCCCACCCATGCGCCAGGAAATTGTTGCCAATCCGCTGGATATAACTGCTTTGGTCCGCCAACCAACAAGTTCAATCGCGTCATCGCAATGCCTGCAAGGTCGCCAAGCGCGCAGCCGGATCGCCATTATACACATAAGAGCCGGCCACAGCAATGTCAGCGCCGGCTTTGGCAACCACCGCGCCGGTTTGGTCATTGATCCCGCCATCGACTTCAATGGCAAAATGTAGTCCCAACGCTTCTCGGGCTTTCACCAAGCGTGCGACTTTATCCGCCATTGCAGGCAAAAAGCGTTGTCCACCAAAGCCTGGGTTGACTGTCATGATCAACACTTGATCAAGCATTGGCAATAATTCTTCTAAAGCACTTAATGGCGTGCCAGGGTTCAACACTACCCCAGCTTTCACACCGTTGGCATGCATCAATTGGATCGCCCGAGCAATGTGTGGCGTCGCTTCAACATGCACCAACAAGGTGTCAGCCCCAGCTTGCGCAAATAACGGGATCCAAAATTCCGGATCGGATACCATCAAATGCACATCCAAAGGCAAGTTCGTGATCGGGCGCAATGCCGACACCACGCCTGGGCCAAAGGATAGATTCGGCACAAAATGCCCATCCATGATATCCACATGCAACAGATCAGCACCAGCGGTCTCCACTAGCTGGACATCATGTTGTAAATTGGCAAAATCAGCACTTAAAATCGAAGGTGCAATTTTCATGAAAGCCTCCTATTTCCGATATGTCGGGCGCAGGCCCGCTAATTCGGTATGAAATTGAACATAGTCATCATAACGGCTGGTCATGATCTCACCGGCAGCAAGCGCGGCTTTCACCGCACATTTTGGCTCATTGAGATGCTGGCAACCGCGGAATTTACACCCGCCAGCCAAAGCGACAAACTCAGGAAAGCGGTCACGCAAGTCATCTAAGGTCACATCCAACAACCCTAGCGACGAAAACCCTGGCGTATCTGCCACCAAGCCGCCATCAGTGGCAAACAACTCCGTGGTGCGGGTGGTGTGTTTGCCGCGGTTCAAGGCTTTGGAGATCTCGCCTGTGGCTAAGCTTAACCCTGGTACCAAATGATTGATCAAGGTGGATTTACCGGCCCCGGTTTGTCCAGTAAAAATGGTCAACCGCTTGGCAAAAGTGGCTTTAACGCTGGCCAACAAAGCGGCATCAAATGGCGGCGTTGAGGCAAACACCCGATAACCGATCGCTTCATAACCGGCCAAGGTGGTTTGGATCTGTGCTAAGCGCTCAGGTGATACCAAATCAGTTTTGGTCACATAGATCTCCGCATGGATGGACTTGCCTTCCAAATACACCAAAAAGCGATCCAGCAAATTCTCAGAAAAATCCGGTTGCGCCGCGGCCACCACCAAAATGGCTTGGTCGATATTCGCGACTGGCGGGCGCACCAAGGCATTTAAACGCGGTTTGACTTTCAACAAATAACCGCCTGATGCTGGCGTGTCGCCAGGCGTGAACTCGGCGAAATCTCCGACTAACGGGGTGATTTTTTGTTGACGCATTTTGCCGCGCCCGCGGGTGCGATACACGGTATCGCCAACTTGAATATCATAAAAGCCACTGATCTGTCTGATCACGCGGCCAACTAGGTTTTCTGGCATGTTTACTCCTGTGTGGTGGTGCTGCTTGAGGAACTTGAACTTGACGCTGAAGCCGCTGGACCGCTGGACACAATGATCGTGACGGAATCACCGTGACTGGCAGAACTGCCAGCTGCTGGGCTTTGCGAGATCACTTGCCCTTTGGCCACAGATTCTGAAGCTTGTTGCTGAGACGATACCCCTAAACCGGCTGCTTGTAAGGCGGCGCTAGCGGTAGCTTCATCTTGGCCAGTGACTGCTGGAATGCTGATGCCGCTAGAAGTTTGCTCGTCAGGATGGCTGCTAGTTGCTGAGCTAGAGGTGTCGTTTGGCTGGGAGCTAGCAGTTTGTTGATCTGGTGGCATCGATGGGTTGCTATCAGTGTTCGGATCGCCTTTAGAAACGGTGAAAATGATCGTGGTGTTAGACGGCACCACTTTCTTGCCTGCTTTGACATCTTGATCTAAGATCTCGCCTTTGGCCACGGCAGTGCTAGCTTCTTTGACTTGATGCACCGTGAAGCCTTTTTTGCGCAGGTCCTTGGCCACATCATTGTATGTTTCACCGGTGTAATCATCCAACGTAAAGCGCTTTGGGCCGCTAGATAACACGATATCCACTGAACTATCTGCCGCGACTTCCGCTTGTTGGGTCGGGTCGCTGGAAATAATGCGGTTTTTATCGACACTGTCAGAATGGGCTTTGGCAATTTGGCCAAGCTTCAAGTTGGCGTTTTGTAACGCCGATTCCGCTTGCGATTGCGACATGCCGCGCAGATCAGGGACCGTGACGTCATTATTGCCGCCAGACAAGGCCACTACGATGCCGATGACGATCAGTGCCACCGCCACAGCTGCCGCAATAAACGGCCAGCGGGTTTTCAACCAGGCCCAACGCGACTTTAGTTTGGCAGGTGGTTTCACCGGTGTCGCCGGCTTTTCAGCTTTAGCCGCTGGTTTTGCCGCTTGAGTTTGGTCGATTACAGGCAAGACTTTGGTTTCATCCAAATCATCTTCTGCATTCGGGACGAATTTGGCTTCATGTGCCCGTGCCGGTGACAACGCGGTTTTAAGATCTGAATTCATCGCATCTGCTGACGAATAGCGATTGTTGGGATTTTTGGCAGTGGCTTTTAACACCACATTCTCCAACGCTTGAGGAATTCGCGGATCAAATTGGCGCACTGAAGGCATCGCTTCTTGAAAATGCTTCAAAGCGATGGAAACTGCCGAATCCCCTTCAAAAGGCACGGTGCCAGTCAGCATTTCAAATAAAATGATCCCTAGCGCGTAAATATCACTTTGGCGCGTTGGCATGCCACCGCGTGCTTGTTCTGGCGATAAGTAATGCACCGACCCTAATAGCGAGTTGGTTTGGGTCATTGAATTATCCGATAACGCCACCGCAATACCAAAATCCGAGATCTTGGCATTACCGTCGCGATCGATCAAAATATTTTGCGGCTTTAAATCACGGTGGATAATGTGATGATCATGGGCCACTTCCACTGCTGATAAGATCTGCCCCATGATCTCGATCACGCGTTGATACGGGATCGGAAAATGTTCAACGATGTATTTTTTCAGATCAGAACCTGGCACATATTCCATCACCAAATATTGTTGGCCATGGGCTTCGCCGACATCGTAGATCGACACGATATTAGGATGGACCAATTCGCTTGTGGCCATCGCTTCACGCTGGAAGCGCCGAGCCGCATCAGGATCATTTTGCATATCCAAGCGCAGCACTTTCACCGCGACATCGCGGTCTAAGATCAAGTCACGGGCTAAGTAGACATTGGCCATGCCGCCTTCGCCTAAGGTTTGCTTTAATTGATAGCGTTCATTTAACGTATAGCCTGGCTCGATCATTGCGCTCGCCTCCAATCTTGGTGGATGATCAACGCGGTGATATTATCTGGACCACCAGCCGCATTGGCTTGATCGATCATCATTTGGGCTTTGACGCCTAAAGGAACAGCTTGCGCCAAAATTTTGGCCAAGTCGGCATCTGGCACTTGATTGGTCAACCCATCAGAACACAACAACAAATAGTCATCATATTCCATATCATAGATCGTGACATCAGCATCGACATCGTCAGACACACCTAAAGAACGAGTGATCACATTACGTTGTGGGAACCGTAACGCTTCTTCTTCGGTCAACTCTCCGTTTTTCACCAGTTCATTGACCAGTGAATGGTCTTCAGTGATTTGTACCAAGTGGTTGTGACGGTATAAATACCCACGAGAATCACCGATGTTGGCCACCACAAAGCGCGAGCCGGAAATGATCACTGCCACTAACGTTGTGCCCATCCCAGAAAGATCGGTATATTTTTGCGCTTTTTCCAAGATCAAGCTGTTTTCTTGTTGCAACTCAAATACTAGCCACCGCACGATGGTTTCAATATTCGTGTCGGCAGTTTTTTCAAATGCGTAGCCGATATGGGACACAGCCATTTCGCTGGCGACATCCCCGCCGAGATGGCCACCCATGCCGTCAGCAACAATCGCCAAAGTGACGGCTTGCTGATTGGCAAACACGCCGACATAATCTTCATTATTCGGACGCCTGCGTCCGATATCTGTCCGATATGCGTATTCCATGCTTACTCCTCAAGACGGGCCAACGTGGCGATGAAAAAGCCATCAGTGTCATAATCATCTGGGAACAGTTGCAACGCTGGCGCACTGTGCGCTTTGGTTAAACGCTCAAGCCCTGGCGTTGGCACTTGTTCAAATTCTGGGTGTGCGGCTAAAAATGTGGCCACCACCTGTTGATTTTCGGCTTTGGCCATGGTGCAAGTGCTATAAGTCAAACGGCCGCCGACTTTGACTAACCCAGCCACGCTGGCTAAGATCGCACTTTGGATCTCAGGCAAATGTTCGAGATCTTCAGGCTTTTTTTCATATTTGATCTCAGGTTTGCGCCGGATCAAGCCCAAGCCAGAACATGGCGCATCCACTAAGACGCGATCAAAGCTGGCTGGGGCAAACGTCTCTTTCGCGTCGCGCGCATCCATGGCCCAAGCTTCCACACGGTCGGCCAACCCTAAGCGTGAGGCATTTTGGGCAATGAGCTTGACTTTATGGGGATGCAAGTCCAGTGCCACCACTTTGCCGCCTGCTTGCGCGTCTAAGTATTCGGCGATATGGGTGGTTTTACCACCAGGAGCGGCACAAGCATCCAGCACTTGAAAATCAGGCTTTATGCCCATAGACGGCGCCACCAGCATCGATGACTCATCTTGCATGGTGAACATGCCGTATTGAAATTCAGGCGCGCCAGCTAAATAGCCCCCTGGCGCCACCAATCCAGCAGGCGCAACTTTTGATGGGGCGATATCAGGGAAACGGTCCACTAACTGCGCTTGCAGTTCTGCGACGGTATGCTTTTGCGAATTGACGCGGATCGACGCATTAGCCGGTTGGTTGATCACACTTAAAATACTTTGGGTTTTTTCCAAACCTTGTTCATGGATCAACAAGTCCACCAACCACCGCGGCGTTGACGATTCAACACTTAAGCGTTCAGTAGGATCTTGGATGGTATCTAAGCTCGGCACCCCTTGGCGCTGGATATGACGCAAAATCGCCGTCACAAACTTGGCCACACCAAGCTTGCCACGACGTTTGGCAATTTCCGTGGCATCATAAAAAATCGCCCGTTCTGGCACTTTGTCTAAATACACCATTTGGTAGACTGCACCTTGCAATAAGACGCGCACCCATGCATCGAGCTTGCGGTCACCAACAAAAGGCGCCAAATAAAAATCAAGCGTCATGCGATGTTGGATCACCCCATACACGATATTGGTCAACAAATGCGCATCGCGTGGATCTAACGTGTATTTCTTTAAGGTGGCATCTAAGGTCAAGTTAGAATAACTGCCTTGTTTTTCGACTTTTTCTAATACAGTCACCGCAAGATCGCGGGGATTAGGCTTCACCAATGATTTGATCTCCTTGTGTAATCTGTTTGCCAGCGCCATTTAAAAATGCCGCGATCGGCTGGATCGCTTTGCCTGCCGGTTGCAAGCGGTCAATAGCAAACACTGTGCCAAAACCGGCAGCGACATGTAATTGTTTCTTTTCGCGCAATACCACCGTGCCAGCCGGTTGATCGGTCGTATCAGCTAAAGGAGTGATCGCCCATAATTTCGTGCGCACCCCATTTAACTGTACCCAACCGCCAACTGCCGGCCGCAACCCGCGTACCCATTGGTCCAATTGCGTCGCTGACAAGTTGATATCCAAGTGTTCTTGCGCTTTGGTCAACGTCGGGGAAAAAGTGACCTGATCTGGGTCTTGAGGCGTTTTGGTGGCAGTACCCGCAATAATTTGCGGCAGCGTTTGCATCAATAGATCGCGACCCATCACGCTGAGCTTGTCAAACACAGTCCCGGCGTCATCAGCGCGCGTCAACGGTAAGCGGCTTTGCGCATACATGTCCCCAGCATCCATGGCTTTGACCATTTCCATAATGGTGACACCAGTTTCGTCATCCCCATTGATCAAGGCATACTGGATCGGCGCGCCGCCGCGATATTTCGGCAACAGCGAGCCATGCACGTTCAACGCGGCGATTTTGGCGGCGTTTAAAAACTTCGTCGGCAAAAATTGCCCATAAGCCGCGGTGATCAACAAATCAGGTGCAAGGGCGATGGCTTGATCCAACTCTGGGCTGCCGGAAAGCTTTTCAGGTTGCAACACTGGCAGCCCAAGCTTAATGGCAGCTTGTTTCACTGGGCTTTGGTGCAACACTTGCTTGCGCCCAACTTTGCGATCAGGTTGGGTGATCACGAGCTGAACGTCATAGTTTGAATTTAAGGCAGTTAAAATCGGCACCGCAAATTCGGGTGTCCCTAAAAAAATTACAGATGTCATAGAATCCTCCAAGTTTAGTATACCGTTTTTCGCGTCGTGATGTGTGATCACGTCAGCGCCTTAGCCGGTTACATAAATGATTGCGGCTCTGGATCAATGGCCACTTGAAACCCATTTTTCACACTGGCTTGGGTTTCATCTAAGATCTTAGCCAGTGCTGCGTTTAATTGCGGCTCGCGTTTATATTTGATCACCATTTGATAATAATAACGTTTTTTCAATCGCGCAATGGCGCCAGGCGTCGGTCCCAACACTTGGGCGGTGGCGGACAATACCGGCTTGAGTTGTGCCGCCAAGCGGTAGATGGCTTTAGCCGCTTGAGCTTCATCAGGATGGCTGACCGTGAGCTTCATGGTGAAGTAATACGGCGGGTAATCACCGCGATGGCGGATGGCCATTTCCGCATAGAAAAAGCCTTCATAATCTTGTTTGGTGGCATATTGAATCGCATAATGTTCCGGGTTGAACGTTTGAATAAACACTTCGCCAGGTTTATCCGCGCGCCCAGCACGCCCTGACACTTGCGTCAACAGCTGAAAAGTGCGCTCGCCAGCACGAAAATCTGGCAAGCCCAATGCCGTGTCGGCGTTGATCACCCCGACTAAGGTGACATCAGGAAAATCCAACCCTTTGGCGATCATTTGCGTGCCTAGCAAAATATCTGCTTGATGTTGGCCAAATTGCTTCAACAACTTGGCATGACTGCCTTTTTTGCGAGTGGTGTCAACATCCATGCGCAACACCCGTGCTTGAGGAAGCAGCTGATTCAAGCTAGCGGCTACTTTTTCCGTGCCAGTGCCATAGTAGCGGATCTTTTTAGAGCCACAATTCGGACAAACTGTGGGGATCGGCTCTTCATGGCCGCAATAATGGCATTTCAAGGTGTGAGAATCCATATGCAGCGTTAAAGAAATATCACAGTTGGGACATTGCACCTTATAGCCACATTCACGACACATCACAAAACTGGAAAACCCACGCTTATTTAACAATAAAACGCTTTGTTCATGGCGATCAAGCCGCTTTTGCAAAGCGTCTAATAACGGTTTGGAGAAATCATCGCGCCCGCCTTCTTGATACGCTTGGCGCATATCGATCAAATGCACTGGCGGTAGCGGCTGTTGGTTGATGCGTTGCGGCAAAACTAAGCGCGTATAAACGCCTTTTTCAGCTCGAGCGCGCGATTCCAAACTTGGGGTCGCCGATCCTAGAACCACTGGGGCATGCATGGTTTGGGCGCGATGCAAGACCACGTCGCGGGCATGATACCGTGGCGCATCAGCTTGTTTATAACTGGATTCATGTTCTTCATCAATAATGAACACCCCGATATCCGTTAATGGCGCAAAAACTGCTGATCGTGCGCCTACCACCACTTGCGCTTCATGTCGCTGGATGCGACGCCATTCATCAAACTTCTCACCACTGGATAAACCTGAGTGCAATACTGCCACGCGCTGCCCGAACCGCCCGCGCACGCGTTTGACCATTTGCGGCGTCAAGGCGATCTCAGGCACTAACATCAAAGCCGTTTTGCCTTGTTGCAAGGCTTGGGCGATGATCTGCAAATAGACTTCGGTTTTACCTGACCCCGTCACCCCTTCTAGCAAAAAGGTATTCGACTCATGTGCAACCACTGCTTGATTGATCGTATCGACCACGGTCTGTTGCGCCTTGGTCAAGGTTTTAGCGGTGGTCAGGATTTGGCCTTGCATTTGAGGATAAGGATCGCGATAGATTTCTTGTTTTGCTAAGGTCAACCAGCCTTTTTTCGCCGCGGCAGTGATCTGGCTGCGCGGGATCTCTTGTTTCACCTCTGGGATCGCTGGCGTCTGATTGCTGGCTTGCCACTGGCTCAAGCGGTCCAGTAAGTGCGCCTGTTGTTTGGCGTTGCCCTTTAAAGTGCTTTTGATCTCAGCATATTCTGCGACAGTTTTTGCCGGAACGATATGTGGGATGGTTTTCACCTTGGCGCGGTCGTGTAAGCGATATTCCACTTCCAGATCACCGTGTTGCACTGCTTTTAGTACTGGCGCCAAGGCCGCTTGCGGCAGTTCATCAAGTGCTTGGGCTTCAGGGATCAAGGCACGCCCAGCTGGTGTGCGCGGATGCAGCCATTTGTCAGCGGCAGCTTTAAGCGCTGCAGGCAACATGGTTTGCACACAAGTGATCCAAAAAGCAAAGGTGGTTTCAGCTAGCCATTTGGATAAGCGCAATAACTCCGCATCAAGGACTGGCGCCGCATCTAAAATGGCTAAGATCGGTTTTAAGTCGCCACTAAACTCAGCATGATCGGATAATGCGACTACCATGCCCATTAATTTGCGTGATCCTTTGCCAAAGCCGACCCACACCCGCATACCAGGCTGGATCGTGTCGACTAACGCCTCTGGAATCGCATAATCAAATGGGCGATCCGTTTGCATCGTCGGCACATCAACGATCACTTTTGCAATTTGCACCCACTCACCCCCTAAGCTGTTGAATCGTGGTCAAAATTTTTTTTGCAATGACGGATTTCGCGGCGCTTGGCACAGAAATCGGCGCTTGGCCGGGTTGCAACAACCACACGGCATTGGTGTCTTGGTTGAACCCAACGCCGGCACCGACGCGATTGGCCACTAGTAGATCCACATGTTTGTTGGCCAGTTTAACTTGGGCATGTTGCAAGAGATCATCAGTTTCTGCCGCAAAACCGACCACGAATTGATGGGTCTTGGTTTCGCCAAGCGTTTTTAAAATATCTGGATTTTGCGCTAACTCAAGGGTCAAACCAGAGTCAGCAGAAGTTTTTTTAAGTTTGTGGTCACTTGGGGCCAGCACATGATAATCAGCGACGGCAGCGGCCATGATCACCACATCACTTTGCGCAAAACTAGCCAGCACTGCTTGTTGCATTTGCTTGGCTGTGCGTACCGTCGTCACTTGCACACTAGGCAAGGTCACCAGCTTGGCGGTGGTGATCAATTCGACTTTGGCGCCTAACGCACTGGCGACATTGGCTAAAGCTGTGCCCATTTTACCTGAGGATTCATTGCCAATGTAGCGCACCGGGTCGATTTGTTCTTTGGTCCCACCGGCTGTGATCACGACGCGTTGTCCAGTTAACAACGCTTCAGGCTGATAAGTTTCAACAAATAAGGCAATCACGGCTTCATCTGGCATGCGGCCGACACCTTGATAGCCTTCCGCCAAAAAGCCGCTAGCAGGCGGCAAAACTTGCATCCCCAAGGTTTTTAAATGGGCAATGTTAGCTTGGGTCTGCGCATTTTGCCACATGTGATCATTCATTGCCGGTACGACTAGCTTTGGCCCGTTAAAAGCCAATAACGTGGTGGTCACCACATTATCTGCCAAACCGTTAGCTAACTTGGCGATGGTATTGGCAGTGGCAGGCACGATCAACGCTAGATCCAGCCACTGCGCCATGGCCACATGGGCGACATGGGCGGCGTCAGCAAATTCATTTTGATCAGTCAATACCGGATGCTTGGATACAGTCGCCAAAGTCTCCGCGGTCACAAACGCTTTGGCTGCTGGCGTCATGGCCACTTGCACGTCATGGCCTTCTCGGATCAACATCCGAATCAGATTCGGGACTTTATAGGCGGCGATCCCACCAGTGACAAAAATCCCAATATGCTTATGCGTCATCGTTGCCACTTCCTTTCTCAAGTATTATACCAAACCCACTTGCGCTTTTAGCGGAAAAACAAAAAAGCCAAGACACAAGGTCTCGGCCACAAAATCGCTTTATTCGTGATCCAACTTTTCAGCGTCACGTTCTTTGAGCTTAGATGCAGGATCGATGATCACATCGCCAGCTGCCACTTCTTCAAGGGCTTGGCCAACAGTTTTCAAGGACTTGTATGACGGCAACGTTTTGATGCCGTTGCTTTCAAGTTCATGCGCCCGCTTAGCAGCTAACACGGCCAAACTATAGCGAGAAGGCACTTTGTCTAACAACTTATCAATAGAAGGATAAATAATCATAATTGAACTCCTTATTTGGACTGAGAAATGGGATCAGTTTCAAGCATCGCTTTATAGCGATCGATCACCCGAGGTACCCGCAAATGTTCGCTTTCGATAATGCGTTCGATGCGTTTAACGGCTAGGTCTACTTTATCATTAACCACGGCGTAATCATAGTTGGCCATCATGGCGATCTCATCAGCAGCTTGCGTGATGCGCTTTTCGATCACTTCGGCAGAATCAGTGCCGCGACCAGTCAAGCGATGTTTGAGTTCTGACAGATCTGGCGGCGTCAAGAAAATGAACACCCCATCTGGGCATTTTTCCCGAACTTGCATGGCGCCTTTGACTTCGATTTCCAACAGCACATCGCGGCCGGAATCCAAGGTTTGGTTCACATACTTCAACGGTGTCCCGTAATAGTTGCCGACATATTGCGCATACTCAAGCATCCCACCAGTCGCGATTTCATGTTCAAATTGTTCCTTGGTGCGGAAGTAGTAATCAACGCCGTCAACTTCGCCTGGTCGCATTTTGCGAGTGGTCATTGAGATCGAATATTGGAAGTCTCGATAATCCCCTGCGAGCATGGCTTGCCGAACTGTCCCTTTGCCGACCCCGCTTGGGCCAGACAACACGATCAGCATTCCCCGTTCTTGCATGCTTTAACCTCTTTCATCCTATAGTGTTACCGTCTATTTTGCACTTTTTCCCTTTATTTGTAAAGGCTAAAAACTTGACGCAAGCAACATCTGGGCCTGCGCGCTAGTCAGCCACGCCGCACCGGCACGCTCACCGGCTTCAAGTAGCCTTTGGCGATGACTTTTGGCAAAATCAAACATCGCCCCAGTGTGGTTTGGCGGCGTCAATACTGGCGTCTCTCCAAGCTGTGGCGTCGGCCCTAGACCCAAAGCGGAAATCGCCACGATCTGCGTGGCCCCAAGGTCTTTGGCGATGGCCACAGGCAGATCATTGGCGACGCCACCATCGACAAAGTATTCTTGTGCGATCACTTGTGGCGCAAACCAACCAGGCATCGCTGTACTTGCCAACAACCAATCGTGCGCATTATCTGGCGTCAATGTCACCACATGCGCGCGGCGCATCGGCAAGCGTGTGGCCACAGCCAAAGCCGGCCAAGGCTGACAAACAGGTCGCTTTGAGATCGCGGTGATCAATTCACTTAAAGGCTTGGTTTGTCTGGGCCATAACCGCGTCGGCGCCAACTCCAACCACCACTGCGCTAATTGTGCTGGCGTCAAACGCGTGGTGGCCCAAGCATTCAACGCCCCGATCGAACTGCCGATCACAAAATCCGGACGCAGTTTTGGCCCGATTTCAGCCCAAACACCAGCTTGAAATGCGCCACGAACGCCGCCACCACCAAATACGATCGCTAATGGCATGTGATCACCTCCAAAATATTTTTTGCCAAGGCTTGCTTTTTAGAACGGGTGTTCGTATAATGAAATCATTAAGAACAAGCGTTCGGAGGAGTCATCATGGAAAACAAAGCCCAAACTTTTCAAATGGTACGTCACAATCTCATGGCGTCATATCGGCAATTCTTTGCCTTAGAGGCACCCAAGTTGACCATGCCTGTTGCACAATTGCAGCAGTTCACCAGCCAAAGCTTGACGCGACATTACCGCGTGGCGGTGTTTTTCAAAGATGACTCTCCTGCGATCGTCGGGCATTTCACACGCCAATTGGATGCGCAGCGCTTCTTGCTGCAAGCTTACCAAAGTAACTTGGTGCGCGTGGTGTCCATGCCTCAAATGAGCTTCATCAAACGCGTTTAAACAATCAGCCGCTTTGAACTGAGATCAGTTCAAGGCGGTTTTTTATATGCAGTCAAACAAAAAAGATCAGCACCGGCTGACCTTTCAGTGTGATCGCCGCAACTGCTGTCGCGTCGTCGCTGCCATTTTTAACAATTCACTGGCATGCTCCAGCGCAAGTTCAGTGACTGTGTCCCCAGCCAACATCCGCGCGATTTCATCCACGCGCCGTTTTGGCGTCAATGGCGTCACGGTGGTTTTGGTACGGCCATGGGCTACCAGCTTTTGAATCAAGTATTCATGATCGCTCATTGCCGCCACTTGCGGCAAATGGGTGATACATAGCACTTGTGAATGCGTGGCGATCGTTGAGATCTTGTTGGCGATAGCTTGCGCGACCCGTCCGGAAACCCCAGTATCCACTTCATCGAAGATAATGCTGGTGACCCCATCAGATTTGGCAAAAATCGTTTTTAATGCCAACATGATCCGAGACAATTCCCCGCCACTGGCGATTTTGGCCAAGGGTTTGGCCGCTTCACCAGGGTTGGTTTGAATGTAAAATTCCACCACATCCAAACCGTCTGGCCGCGCGTCTTGATGGGGCACTGGCGTAAATTGCACGGAAAAAATCGTTTTGGCCATATATAACGCCGCTAGCTGTTGATGGATCGCGTCAACTAACGCCTTGGCTGTGGTTTTGCGCGCTTTGGTCAACTTGGCGCCAACGGCTAATAATTCGGCGTGTTGTTTAGCCACTTGTGCTTCCAGATCAGACGCGTCGGCATCCAAGGCTTCCATATTCGCCAATTCCGCAGCGGCTTTTTGGCCATAAGCGATCACTTTAGGCAAAGAGTCGCCATATTTGCGCTCTAACTGCAAGAATAACTCCAAGCGTTTTTCGATTTCATCTAAACGCCCTTCGTCAAAAGTTTGATCGTCAACTTGCCGCGCCAAGTCACTTTGGACATCTTGTAAGGTGTAATAAGCCGATTCCAGTTCACTGGCAATGCTGGCAAAAGCGGGATCTAGATCCGCGATCTCTTGCATGTTGCGCATCGCTTCGGCTACTTGGTCCATGGGATTGACGTCATCTTCATCTGACAATGCTGCAGCTGAGGCATTTAAAGCCGTTGAGATCCGCTGGAAATTGGCCAAACGATCCCGTTCTGCCATCAACGTGGTTTCTTCATCAGGCTGCAAGTTGGCGCTTTGGATCTCTTGGACTTGAAATTGCAACATATCCAAACGCTGCGCCCATTCTTGTTCATTCGCTTGCTTTTTGCGCAAGGCTGAAGCGGTGTGTTGATAAGTAGCATATAAGCTTTGGTATTGGTGACGCAAGCTTTGCAACTGTTCATTGCCGAATTGATCCAACAAGCCTAAATGCGATTCTGGATGGACTAATTGTTGATGCTCGTTTTGCCCATGAATATCCACTAACGTTTCGCCAACTGCCCGTAATGTCGAGGTGTTCACTAAATGGCCATTCACCCGGCAAATATTGCGACCAGAAGCATAAATGTCGCGCTGCAACAACACGCTGGCATCGTCTGAAGCTAGGTCAAATTGTTTTAACACTGCGACTGTTTTAGGATTGCTGGTCGCATCAAACAACCCTTGCAATTCTGCTTTAGCGGCGCCAGTCCGCACAAAATCAGTGCGCCCACGACTGCCTGCCAGCAAGCTCACCGCATCGATAATGATCGATTTGCCGGCGCCGGTTTCCCCAGTCAACGCCGTCATGCCATTTTCAAAGCTTAATTCCAATTGATCGATAATCGCAAAATCATGAATCACCAATTCTTGTAACATCGCATCACCCAACCATTGCGTCGATCATTTCCAACACTTCTTTGGCTTGCGCCGCCCCACGACACACGATCAAAATCGCCGCATCACCAGCAATCGTGGCAAAAATGCGCTGATCATGCAATTGATCGATCAAATTGCCCACTGCCGGCGCCGTCCCAGGGTTCATCACCAAATGGACGAATTGATCCATCCGATCCCCATGGCGATAAGCCGCCGCCAACGTACGATGCAATTTATCCAAAGGTGATAGTTGTTTTTCCAGTGGCAATGAGTAACGATACCTGCCGCCAGTGGTAGGGACTTTGACCAATTGCATGTCTTTGATGTCCCGTGAGATCGTCGCTTGTGTCACTGGCACGCCGTCAGCTTCAAGCGCCGTGACGAAATCACTTTGGCGCTCAATGACATGATCTTTGATCAATTGTTTCAGGTATGCTTGTCGTTCATTTTTTTGCATCAAAAGGCCACCTTTACTGAAATCGTTATCACAAGCTTAACGCAAAAGTCCTCGCTTGCCTACTCAATGAAACTTCGGCTTTAATTCAGCATAAGCTGACGCCAAGGTGTCATCGACACTCACTGAATCGGCTTGGACCCCAGTGACATCCCCATTTTGTAAATGGATCAAAAATTCAATGTTGCCTTCGCCACCTTTGATCGGTGAAAAATCTAACCCAAGCACATTAAAACCAGCACTTAACGCAAAGTCAACGATCATATTCAATACCATGCGATGAACTTCAGGGTCACGCACGATGCCTTTTTTGCCGACGTTAGCCGGACCGGCTTCAAATTGCGGTTTGATCAACGCCACCGCATGACCGCCTGGGATCAAAATCGACTTCAACGGCGGCAAGATCAGCTTTAACGAAATAAACGATACATCCGTCATGGCAAATTCGACTGGGCCATCGGTGAAATCTTCTGGCTTGGAATACCGAAAGTTCACCCGCTCCATCACTTTCACCCGCGGATCTTCGCGCAATTTCCAAGCCAATTGGTTGTAGCCGACATCTAAGGCATAAGACATTTTGGCGCCAGCTTGCAACGCCACATCCGTAAATCCACCCGTGGACGCACCGATATCCAACACCGTCAGATCTGTTAAGTCGATGTCAAACACATCCAAGGCTTTGGCTAATTTCAAGCCGCCTCGTGAAACATAAGGCATGGTTTTGCCTTTGACATGTAAGATGCTGTCAGCGGCGATCTTCACCCCTGGCTTATCCAAGCGTTCATTATTTTGGTCATACACTTCACCAGCCATCACGGCCCGCTTGGCTTGCTCACGGGATAAAAACAACCCTTGCTCTACTAATAAGACATCGATGCGTTCTTTACTCATGGATTCCTCTCTTATGCGTCAAAATAGGTCAAAAATGCGCTCAGTTCTGGTACCGGTCGCGACAACTGCAACAGCGCCGATCGCGCATATTGTACCTGCTGCGCTAAAGCTTCACGCGCCCCAGGCAAGCCTAGCAAAGCCGGATAAGTATTTTTGGCTTCGGCGATATCTTTATTGGCGGTTTTGCCTAACGCTTGCGTTGATTTGGTGCGATCGTTGATATCGTCTTGGATCTGAAACGCCAAACCAAAACTAGCGGCAAACTGGTGCAGTGCTTGCGCATCGGCATCAGACACACTCGCTAACACTGCACCGATATCGACTGCGGCTGTTAACAAGGCACCAGTTTTTAACGCGTGCAAGTGTTTGAGCTCAGCCAAGCTTAAATGCTGATGTTCACCTTCGATATCCAACACTTGCCCACCAACCATGCCATTGGCCCCAACTGCGCGGGCAAAAAGCTGCATGCATGTGGCCAATTGCGCCGGGGTGGTTTGCGTTTGGCTCAATAGATCAAACGCAGAAGCTTGTAGCCCATCTCCGGCTAAAATCGCCAACGCTTCGCCAAACTTTTTATGGCTGGTCAAATTGCCACGACGCAGATCATCATTGTCCATGGCAGGCAGATCGTCATGGATCAACGAATATGTGTGCAAACACTCTAAACCTGCCGCTGCTGGCAACGCCTGTGCCACTGAGCCGTCAAAACTGGACACTGTCGCCAACAATAATAACGGACGCAAGCGTTTGCCCCCAGCAAAAAGCGAATAGCGCATTGCAGCTTGCAAAGGCTTGGTGGTGATGGTGTTTAAATGGGCGTCTAGGGTCGCCATCACTTGGGTTTTATACGCCTCAGTTTCCGGCTTAAGCATGATCTGGGTCAAACGCTTTGACACTACCGTCATCAGCGACTTCTTTAGTCACCGCTTGTTCAGCGTCTTTCAGCGTGGTTTCCAGTTTTTGGGACAACTGGACCCCGGTTTTAAACTGGGCCAAGGCTTGCTCCAACGGCACGTCGCCTTGTTCAAGTTGGGCGACGATTTTTTCTAATTGCGCTAAGTTGTCTTCAAAAGTTGGTTCAGTCATTTGCGTGCTCCTTTGTATTCAAAACTTGTGCCCCTACTTCACCGTCTTGCGTGTGGATCGTGATCGCCGCGTCAACGTGATAATCGGCAGTGGCCTTTAACATGGTACCAGTGTCATCAGTGACATACGTATAGCCGCGACCTAAGATCTTTAGCGGACTTAAATGATCCAACCCTGCGACTGCCGAGCGCATCGCTTGGCGCTTATTGGCCAATGCCACCACTGTCGCATGATCCAAGCGCTGGCGCAATTGCTGAACCACTTGGGTTTGGGCATTTAACCGCAGTTGTAAGTTGCGCGGCGCTAAAGCTGTGCGGCACAAGGACACACGATGGGCCAAAGTGTCTAATTGCGTTTGCATGACTTGTTGTAAGCGGGTGGTAAGTTGATCAACTTGTTGCACATATTGATCATAAATGCGATTGGGTTGGGTCAATACCACACTGTTTTGGCTACGCGCCAAGCGCTCTTGTAACGCTGTCAGGCGATTTTGCATGGCGGCTGTGAGCCGACTGCGATATTGGGCAATGCCATTTAAAGCGTCGACCAACGTGACTGGCGTGACCAACTCGGCTGCCGCAGTGGGTGTGGCCGCGCGATGATCAGCCACAAAATCCACGATCGTCGTATCGGTTTCATGTCCCACTGACGACACCACCGGCATCGGCATCGCCAACACCGCTTGGGCCACGGTTTCATCATTAAATGGCCACAAGTCTTCGATCGACCCGCCACCACGGCCAATGATCACCGCGTCATACTCACCATGTTCCGCCACACGGTGCAATTGGCGGACCAAATCTTTGGCAGACCCGTCGCCTTGCACCACTGCTGGATATAGCGTGAGTTGCAACCCCGGATAGCGTCTGGCCACAGTGGTACGGATATCTTGGATCACGGCACCACTGGGGCTAGTGATCACCGCCACTTGGTTTGGGAACTGCCGCAATGGCCGCTGATTTTGGGCAAAGGCGCCGGCTTTTTCAAGTTTGGCTTTGAGCTGCTCGTAGGCTTGATAAAAAGCGCCAACACCGTCAGGTTCCATGTGCTCGATCACGATTTGGTATTGCCCGCTGGCAGCATACATCGTCACCCGGCCGACCACTAAGACTTTCATCCCAGATTCTGGGGTGAATTTCAGTTTGTTAAACGCGGTTTTAAACATCACTGCTGAGATCTTGGCATGATCGTCTTTTAATGAAAAATACTGGTGCCCTGGCCGGAGTCGAAAGTTGGACAATTCGCCAGTTAAATACACCCGGTTCAAATACGGGTCTTGATCATATTTGCGTTGTAGATACGCGGATAGCGCGGTAACACTGAGATACTCATGCGTCGGCATGCACTCGCCTCTTTGCTAATTCAACTGTTTGTAACATCAAACTGGCGATGGTCATGGGCCCTACCCCACCTGGAACTGGCGTGATCGCCTTGGCGACTGGGGCCACTTGGGCGTAATTGACATCTCCAACTAATTTTCCTGCAGCATTGCGATCCATGCCCACATCGATCACGATCGCTCCAGGTTTGACCATGTCGGCAGTGATCATTTCAGCGCGGCCGGTAGCCACCACCAACAGATCGGCTTGGGCACAAACTGCCGCCAAGTTTTTGGTTTTAGAATGCGCGATCGTGACAGTTGCCGAGTGGTTCAACAACAACGCCGCCATTGGCCGACCGACGATATTTGAGCGTCCCACGATCACGGCGTTCATGCCAGTGACATCAATGTGATAATGATCAAGTAACGCCATGATCCCGTAAGGTGTGGAAGCCACAACTTGCGGCATATTGGCCCAAAGCTTGCCAACATTCACCGGATGAAAGCCGTCAACATCTTTATTGGGGTCGATGGCTTCGATCACTTTTTGTTCATCAATGCTTTGTGGCAATGGCAATTGCACCAAAATGCCGTCGATCGTCGAATCTTGATTCAGCTCCGCAATTTTTGCCAACAACGACGCTTCCGTAGTGGTTTCTGGCATGCTGATCTGTAAGGAACGGATCCCTAAGCTGTCAGCGCGTCGATGTTTGTTGCGCACATAGATCGCACTAGCTGGATCTTCACCCACTAAGATCACGGCTAAGCCTGGGGTGACGCCTTGCGCTTTCAAGTCATCCACAGTGTGCTTCAATTCAGTCATTAAGGTGTTGGCAGTTTGTTTGCCGTCAAGTACTGTCGTCACGATTGTGCCCTCCTAGGGTTACCCATACCAATATTATTATACAGTGTTATTGCATATTCAGTCCAACGCTTCTGTATGAAACCTTTGATCACTCACCGCTGAGTCATTAACATCCAAGCCGCACGATACCCGCGCGCCGCCGTCATACGTAACGTTGGATAAAACATCAAATAGTCTAACATTGAAAAAATATTAATCACTTAAAAATACGAAAAGCCGGGAGAAAGTCTCATCCCGGCCAACGATCATTGCTGATCTGGTTTAACAAAATGTGCCAAAATGCCGTTAACAAATTTCGCGGCTTTGTCATCACTGTATTTCTTTGCTAACTCAATGGCTTCATCGATCGCCACTTTATCTGGTAGGGCTTCATATTGGATCTCATAAAGGCCCAACCGTAACGTGATCAAATCAGGTTTGGTCAAGCGATCGATGCGCCAGCCAGCTTTTAAGCGCGTGGTGATCGCTGCATCAAGATCACTTTGATGCGCCAAAACGCCATCCACTAACGTCTTCATATAGCTGGGTGTCGCTTCGCCTTCAGGTAATGCATCTGCGTATACGGTATCGCGATCAGCATCTGGATTTGCGTTTAATGCAAACAAAGCTTTAAAAGCTGCTTCGCGCGCTTCGTGTCTGCCTAACATGTTAGTCGTCTTCCTCGTTTTCATCAGTGTCTTTAAACAGATCTTCTGGATCGAGCTTCGGGGCTTTTTCAGGCACCACGCCGACCACATGGACATTGACTTCAGCTAAGGTCAAGTCAGTCATGTAAAGCAGTTGTTCCCGCAAAGATTCTTGCATCGCCATGGCGACTTTAGGCACTGCCACGCCATATTCCAAGTAAACGTAGACATCAGCGATCAACGTGTCGTTGTCCACTGTCAGTTCCACGCCTTTGCCGTGATTGGCGCGGCCGAACCACGCATTGATGGTGCTGGCGAGGCTGCCACGCATTTGGTAGACCCCATCCACTTGTTGTGCGGCGATCCCTAAAATCACTTCAAGCACTTCTGGCACAATTTCGATGGATCCGTCTGCATCCGTGCGATTTGCCAGGATGATATTTGTATCTTCAGCCATAAGGCAGCCTCCTTGAGCTTGTTAAAATCGATTATGCACGTGAAATATACGTGCCGTCTTGCGTGTTGATGGTCAACACATCACCTTCGTTAACGAAAAATGGCACTTGGACCACCAAGCCGGTTTCCATGGTTGCAGGCTTGGAACCGCCTGAAGAAGTATTCCCACGGATGCCAGGTTCAGTCGCTTTGACCGTCAAGTCCACAGTGTTTGGTACTTCAACGCCAAGCGTTTCCGGACCGTGCATGATGACCTTCACTTCCATGTTTTCTTTCATATACTTGAGTTGTTCACGGATCTCGTCACCTGGCAAAGTTAATTGCTCATAGGTTTCCATATCCATGAAGACGTACGAGTCCCCATCCGCATATAAATATTGCATGGTTTTGGTGTCGATCTGCGCTTTTTCAACTTTTTCAGTTGAACGGAAGGTCATTTCTTGAACCGCACCGGTGCGCAAGTTTTTCAACGTTGAACGCACAAAGGCTGAACCTTTACCTGGCTTAACATGTTGAAATTCAACAATCCGCCATAAGTTGCCATCGACTTCGATGGTCAAGCCATTTTTAAAATCGTTAACAGAAATCATGTGTTTCCTCCATTATTGTCTCGTACTAGATTAACTATAGCAAGCAGGCATCCCGCACGCAAGTCAAACCGGCACGACCACTAGGGTCGGCGGGGCTTGTGACGTGAGCACGATCGGATCTTTTGCTGTGATCAATACATCGTCTTCGATACGCACACCTCCAACGCCTGGAATATAAATACCAGGCTCGACTGTTTCAACATTTCCAACTGCTTGCGCCACATCGCGATACGGGCCCCAAGCACCTGGTCCTTCATGGATCGACATGCCGATACCATGTCCAGTGCCATGGCCAAAATATTCGCCGTAACCAGCGTCATCAATGAATTGATGGGCAAACGTATTGATGGTTTTGCCTAATACCCCAGCACGCATTTGTTTGGTCGTGGCCAGATTGGCGTCATAAACCGTTTTATAAATAGCTTCAAGCTTTGGTGTCGCATGACCCATCACAAACGTGCGTGTGATATCAGAGACATACCCATGATACACCGCACCCCAGTCTAGCGTCACCACATCCCCGTTTGCGATCACTTTATCGCTGGCAGCACCATGTGGCATGGCTGAGCGCAAGCCACTGGCAACAATCGTTTCAAAACTAGTGCCAGACGCGCCTAAGCTTTTCATGAATTGATCCAAGTCATTGGCCACTTGGATCTCAGTCATGCCAGGCTTGATGGTAGCCAACACATGGTGATAGCCAGATTCGGCAATGGCGATGGCTTGTTTGATGTCAGCCAATTCGTTGGCGTCTTTGACTTCACGCAAGCCTGCCACCAAATTAGTCGTTGGCTGCCAAGTCGCTGGGCCTTGCAACTTCAAAAAATCCGCATAAGTCAGGCTCTCAGCTTCAAACCCCACCACGCCTTTTGCGTGCTGTGAAGCCGCACTTAACAAGTGGTCTTGGTGTAACACCAAGCGACTATTATGGACTTGTTGATGAAATTGAGTGGTGAAACGCGAGTCGGTGATAAACAAACTATCTTCTGCCGTCACCAATAGTGCCGATTCATTGCCGGTAAAGCCGGTTAAATACGTGACATTGACCGGATCGGTAACCAATAAGCCGTCCAACTGTTTGACGCGAAGCAAGTCACGCAATCGTGATAATCGAGTCATTTGACGCCTCCAAAATACCAGAAACCAAAAAAACGCCCCGTCGCCGGAGCGTTTCGTGATTATTCAGCTTGTGCCGCTGGATAAACGGATACTTGCTTTTTGTCGCGGCCAAGACGTTCGAATTTAACGACGCCATCAGCTTTAGCAAAAAGGGTATCATCGCCGCCGATACCGACGTTCAGACCCGGATGGATCTTCGTGCCGCGTTGACGGTACAAGATGTTCCCTGCCAAAACGGTTTGGCCGTCAGCACGCTTAGCGCCCAGACGACGACCAGCGGAGTTACGGCCGTTGGAAGTCGAGCCGCCCCCTTTATGGTGAGAGAAGAATTGTAAGTTCATCTTTAACATGTGGATACACCTCCGAATGTAGAATTAGGATTGATTTGAAGTTTCGATCTGAACATAATCGCCATACGATTCAGCGATGCTCTGCATAGATAACTCAAGGTTTTCCAGCAGGATCTGCGTGATATGCATTTGTTCGCCAGTCAATTCAGTGTCGATCACCAATTGTAAGTGACCGCCATTGACCTCATCAGCGTCGACATTTGGCTTAAAACCCGCTAAGGCTTCGACCCCATTGACGGCCCCGATGGCCACTGCAGACACCGCCGCACAAACAATATCTTGTCCGTACTTGCCAGCATCAGCATGACCGCTGAGGTTGAATTTGACCAAGTTCCCATTTGCGTCACGGGTAAAGCGTGCTTTGATCATGTATTTTGCCTACTAATTAAGCGTTGATCGCGTCAATGACAACTTTAGTATAAGGTTGACGATGACCCTTCTTTTGATGAGAATGCTTCTTAGGCTTGTACTTGTAGGTAACAACCTTTTTTTCACGGCCTTGCTTCTCAACTTTACCAGTAACAGTCGCGCCGTCGATCGTTGGTTTGCCGATCTTAGCGTCGCCTTCGCCTGCAACCAAGATCACTTGGTCAAAGGTCACTGTTTCACCTTGTTCTGCGTCCAGCTTTTCAACGTAGAGAGCTTCGCCCACCTGCGCTTTGTATTGTTTACCGCCAGTTTTGATAATTGCGTACATCTTGTGCACCTCCTGTTTTGCCCGTAGGCTTAATCCCCTGAATACTCGCCAAGTCAGGTGCTAGGCTTTGATACCTGACGTTGTGCGGTTGCAGATGAGGGGTGACAAATACAACAGAAAGATTGTATCAAATATTGGCGCTGGGTTCAACCCTGCAAAGAAAATTCTCTTGACACGTGCTTGTCGCCAGTGGTTTTCATCGGTATACTATAAGAAAAAAAGGGGGCACACCATGTTAATTGCCTTGATCGACATCTTGATCTTCGTGATCACCGCTGGGCTGTTAGTGACGATCATCGCCCGCATTCCATCGCCATTGAATTTGGTCACTGGCTTACTGACGACCTTAGTGTTGACCTTGATTGCCGGGGCCATGTTCACCTGGCACAGCACGTTCATGATTCTATACATATTGTGGATGCTCGCCATTATTGCAGCATTATTCGGCTTACGTTACTGGTTGCGCAAATCGCATGCAACCAAACATTGACTCGCGAAACCAAAACACCAGCGTCACCACCTGACGATTCGTCAATGAATCATCAGGTGGTGACGCTGGTGTTTTTTGGTGCGATCAAAAAGTGAGACCAGCGATTTGGCTAATGCCATTCAAATCGCACCAGATCTCTAAAATCATAATGGCGGCCATCTTGGGTTTCCACACTACCTTGCTTGTCGCGTAGCTCAGCGAAGATCTGGTCATGATCGGCAAGTTTGAAGCGATGTTGGACCATGGTGCCATCGGTAAAAGTCAACTGCCAAGTTTCATATTGTGGTTGCTTGGCTTTTAAAAGTTTGCGCAGCGCTTTTTGTGATTTCATGATTGCCTCCAACATTAATGAACAAAAACCGGCGCGAAGAATTCTCGCGCCTGCCCCTGCCAAGGACCCTCATTTTACCGCATCAAAGTCACTGAAGCAATCTTCACCACTAGACAGTTGCTTGAAAACCAAGGGACAAAAAAAGGTCGGACAAGTCCGACCTGAAAGCTTATGCTTTAAGTTTGGCCACAGCTTGTTCGATCGTGCGTCCAGTGCCAGTGTGATGCTGGTTATTGGTGTCGATTGCGATGAATTGTTGTGTGGTCATATCGAGTTGAATTCGATAAGTCATAACATTACCTCCATTCGGTTAATACGTGAATGGTCTTTTGGTAGCGATGTACTTATAATACTATATAAAAGTAAGGCCGTCAAGTATTATCCGTTAATTCACGATATATTTTATGTTAACATGCTGTGACGTAAAAAAATCAGCCTGAAGTCTCAGGCTGATCTCATTCATGAGTCGGGAAAACAGGATTCGAACCTGCGACCCCCTGGTCCCAAACCAGGTGCTCTACCAAGCTGAGCTATTTCCCGAAAATATATTGGCATCAAAACTGCCGAAACCTATCTTACCAGCAAATCTTGAAAATGCCAAGCAGGAATTTTCATCATCACGGTTAAGGCCGACTAACTGCTGACGCCGTGGCAACGATCGGTTATTTCACAAAGGCTGTAGCCAGTGCAGCAGCTAGCCTCAACCATCATGACAAAACTTAGGTTCAAAAGATATCGCCGTACTTTTCTCCAAAGAAAAACGCCTATTTCTAAGCGTTGGGTGAACCTGAAAGTTGTAAACACTGTGCCAGGCGGGATTCGAACCCGCGACAAATGGTTTAGAAGACCATTGCTCTATCCAACTGAGCTACTAGCACGTTTTCATCATTTTAGTATAAGTATCCAAAACTGCGCTGTCAATTCAAATCGCTTGCGCCATGCGGATGCGTTCGATACACTAACAGTATCATGTGAATGAAATGAGGAACATGCAATGAAACTCAATCAATATGGGCGCCTAACGCCTGATTTAGCTACCCAACTTCATGAACTGAACCAAATCGGCTTTAACGCCGACGCTGACCTCCCGTTTGCCCAATCTGTGACTCACAATTACCGCTTATTATTTCCTGAAGCCTTAAATGCGACCCAACAAGCTCAAGCGCTGACGACGATCGCCCTTGATGACCACCAAACCTTGGCCACTTGGCTAGCGTCGACACCAACTCAAATGACGCGGACCCAATTTTACGCCGTCGCATTGCAACTGTTAGGTTTCAAGCCTGAATTCAAGACCTTAAACACGGCGATCTCACAAATGCAAGCCGCGCAATTACCAGTGGTCAAAGCCGATCTCACCACCACGACTGCTTGGCTTGAGGCGTTGTATTTACTTCTAAACACCCGCACCCCAAAGTTGGTCACATATTTAGACGACTTGGCCAACCGCGGCTTTTACAAGGATTTTCAAGCAAAGCATAACACGCCGCAATACTTGCTTTTCAACGGCAAAAGCCAAGCAGTGTTCGATCCACGGCAATTGATCCGAGAAGTGGTTTGGGTCGAATCAGACTTAGATACTGATGACGACGGCCAACGCGACTTACTCGAAACCACGATTTTTCGGCCGCAAGCCACGGATCTCGGCATTAAAATGCCCGCTTTGTTTACCGCCAATCCGTATTTTCACGGCACCAATGACCAACAAGTCGAAGCTGCCACTCATGTTCCTGAATCAACTTTGGCAGTCAAAACCGTCAGTCACACCAAAGCCGATGTCACCTACCATGCGCCGCAAGCGCCAAGCTTACCTGATGCCAAAGCCCAAAGCGAGGCCCAAACGGCAACTAGCTACGCCAGTGAAAACGGTATTTACAGCTTAAACGATTACTTTTTAAGCCGCGGATTTGTCACCGTTTATTCCGCCGGCGTCGGCACCCAAGGTTCAGATGGCTTACGCAGTGTCGGCGGACCAAGTGAAACCGCCAGTGCCGTGGCAGTGATCGAATGGCTCAATGGCGCTCGGCGTGCTTTCACTGATCGCACCCGCATGACGACGATCAAAGCTTGGTGGTGCAACCACAATATCGCCATGACTGGGAAGTCTTATTTAGGCACCTTAGCGATTGCCGCCGCCACTAGTGGCGTGGCAGGCTTAAAAACGGTGATCTCAGAATCTGCGATTTCCAGTTGGTATGACTACTACCGCGAAAATGGGTTAGTGGTCGCTCCTGGTGGGTTTCAAGGCGAAGACGCTGATGTGCTAGCGGTGGATACCTTTTCGCGGCTACAACAAGCTGGAGATATGCTAGGGATCCAAGCCAAATGGGAAGCGTCGCTACAAGCCATCAGCGCCAATCAAGATCGCACCACCGGTGATTACAACGCCTGGTGGGATGCGCGCAACTATCGCAACCACCTCAAAGATATTCGCTGTGATATCGTGTCTGTCCATGGTTTAAATGACACCAACGTCAAACCAGCCAATGTGATCCGGTTGTTTAACGGTCTCAAAGACTTGCCGATCCAAAAAAAGCTATTTTTACATCAAGGCCAGCATGTGTATTTAAACAATGTGTTGTCGCTTGATTTCACCGATCAAATGAATCTGTGGCTGACCAACAAGCTACTTGGCGTCAACAACGGCGCCAATAACGCCATCCCCAATGTCCAAGTGCAAGACAACGTGACGCCCCAAACTTGGCACACGTATGACGCTTTTGGCCCATCAACCACTGATACGCAAAATTTAGCCAAAAACTGGCAAAGCGACCGCGCTAGCTTCGCCGATAATGCCACCGCCACCTTCAACACCCAACACGACACCAGTGCGAGCTTTGAAAAAGCCATCATTCAGCCGACCAGCGCTTATGCTGACAGCCGCTTGTGGTTGACGCGACCAACAAGCACGCAACCGACAGTGATCGATGGGACCCCGCAGATCACCTTAACGCTTTGGATCGATGCGCCAACTGCCATTTTAAGCGTGCGCTTGATCGACTTAGGTCAAGCACAACGATTTGGCGAAAATGCTGATATCGTGGCGCGCAATGCCTATCAACTCGGCTATGATTACAAAACGCAAGATATCGTCGAGTTTGCCAAAGCCAAACCCACATCTGCAAAGTTGATCAGCTATGGCCATGTGAATGTCCAAAATCCCCACAATGCTTATGAGATCCAAACCATTACCCCAGGTGAACCCTTCAGCGTGACCTTTGACCTGCAGCCGACGCATTACGTCCTGCCAGCCGGTCGTCAATTGGCGCTGATCATTCACGGGGCTGATATGGCGCAAACCATTCGGCCAACTGCCGTAGTCAACTACCACCTCGATTATGCGCACTCGCAACTGGCGCTACCACTGCGCTAATTCAAGCCTCAACGTCTGATTCTGCCAGACGTTGAGGCTTTTTTTCACAAAGAAAAAGCCTTGCTTTTCAGCAAGACTTTCATTCGATCAATATAATTCCAGGTATTGATCGCGTTCCCATTCAGAAACAGATTGCCGATATGCGGCCCATTCAAGGTCTTTGGAGTCCTTAAACGATTGATACAAATGCTCCCCAAGCGCGCCTTTGACCACAGGGTCGGCGGCTAACGCTTTAAGTGCATTGTGCAAAGTTGAAGGCAGATCTTGGATATGGTTGGCTTTGCGTTCCGTGTCTTGCATGCGATAAATGTTGCGATCGATCGCATCTTCTGGCGTCAAGCCGTTGCTGATACCATCCAGGCCAGCTTCCAAAATCGCCGCAATGGCAAGATATGGGTTGGCTGTTGGATCAACAGAGCGCAATTCCAAACGGGTCCCTAAACCACGAGATTGTGGTACCCGGATCAAAGGTGAACGGTTCGTCCCAGACCAAGCGATGTATACAGGGGCTTCAAAGCCTGGCACCAAACGCTTGTAGGAGTTAACGGTTGGGTTGTTGATCGCCGTTAAGCCACGCGCGTGTTCCAACAAGCCAGCCAAGAAATGCTTAGAGGTTTCAGATAATTGATCTTCGCCATCTTCATCATAAAAGACGTTGGTTTTGTCGTCTTTGAACAACGACATGTTGATATGCATCCCAGAACCATTGATCCCTTGTAAAGGTTTTGGCATGAAGGTTGCATACAAGTTGTATTGACGGGCGATGGACTTGACGACCAGTTTAAAGGTTTGGATATTATCCGCTGCTGCAAGGGCGTCAGTATACTTAAAGTCGATTTCATGTTGGCCAGGAGCAACTTCATGGTGAGAAGCTTCCACTTCAAAGCCCATTTTTTCCAGTTCCAACACGATATCACGCCGGCAATTTTCACCTAAGTCTAATGGTGCAAAGTCGAAGTATGAGCCTTTATCATTCAGCTTTGTGGTTGGTTGGCCGTTTTCATCCATTTTGAACAAGAAGAATTCTGGTTCTGGGCCGATATTGAAAGCAGAAAAACCAGCGGCTTTCATTTTGTCTACTACCCGGATCAAGTTGTTACGCGGATCGCCGGCAAAAGGAGTTCCATCAGATTTGTGCACCGAGCAGATCAAGCGTGCGACTTTGCCATGTTCATTGCCCCATGGGAACAACAACCAAGTATTGAAGTCTGGGTATAAACGCATGTCACTTTCTTCGATACGGACGAAACCATCGATCGAAGACCCATCAAATGCGATCTTGTTGTTCAAGACCTTCTCAAGTTGCGAAATCGGCACCTCGACGTTTTTGATGATCCCGTTAACATCGGTGAACATCAAACGGAGGAACTTCACATTTTCATCCTTGACACTTTGTCGAATTGCTTCGGCGGTGATCGTCTTCTTTGCCATTCTTATTGAACTCCTTTTTATGTGTTGTTACGGCCGGAAACCAAATCCCTGACGTACATTGTTGGCTTGATTCAAACGACTTTGATTCATCAATTCATCCCGTAACATCTGACGAACTTCTTCATCAGAGTTAGGCTCACGGTGCCGCGGATGCATCAGTTGCTTGATATCGGCTAAGGTGAAACCATCGGCCAGCTGGCTTTTGATCTCAAGCAAAGTATCGATATGATTCAACGAATACATTCGGTGATTCCCCGCTGTGCGTTCGGGGTGAACCAAGTCTTGCGCTTCGTAATATCTGATCTGGCGCGCGGTGAGATCCGTCAATTGGATCACGGTCCCAATGGGCAGGACACACCGCGTGCGTAAATCGCCGATGTCTGGCATCACTTGGCCTCCTTCCGATAACAGGGATTATACTAACAACCCGATCGAGTGCCGTCAACGGTGATTGTCACTTATTCTAACATCTATCCAAAAAAATGTGAATAAATCGTTTCCAAAAAGTCACCGAAATTGTGATGATATCAAGGTTGTTGCCAGTTGTTAACATTTTCGCCTCATGATTGTGCCAGATTAACCTCATGATTTTCAAAGATTAAAAAAGATGCGTCTCATGCAAACGAGACGCATCCAAACGCTTATTTAGCTTTTTGATCAAAGAAGGTCGCTTGCGCGGCACCAATGATCGCCACTTTCACATGGGCAAACGTCAACCCACCTTGCATATACAAGGTGTAAGGCGCGCGCAACGGGCCATCCCCAGAAAATTCAGTGGTCGAACCAGACACAAACGAGCCTCCAGCCATGATCACCGGATCTTCATACCCCGCCATAGTTTCTGGGATCGGGGTAACAAACGAATCCACTGGTGAGTTGGCTTGTACCGCCGCGGCAAATTTGATCATGTCATCCGGATTGCCGAAGTTGACCGTTTGGATCAGATCCGTGCGTGGTGCATCCCACTTCGGGCTGACGGTCAAACCCAATTCTTCTAATAACGCCGCTTCAAAAATGGCGCCTTTGATCGCATTGCCAGTGGTTTGTGGGGACACGAAAAACCCTTGGTACATATCCCGCAACGACCCGTAAGTGGCCCCTTCAGCGCCACCTAAACCAGGCACCGTGAAGCGGTAGCTGATGCGCTCGATCAGATCTTTGCGCCCGACGATGTAGCCGCCAGTTTTGGCGTAACCGCCGCCAGCATTTTTAAACAAACTGCCAGCGATCACATCCACGCCCACATGGGTCGGTTCTTGAGTTTCGGAAAATTCACCATACGCGTTATCCGCAAAGATCCAGACCTTTGGCATCACGCTGCGCACGGTTTTGACCATTTCAGCGATTTTCGCCACAGTAAACGAATCGCGCGTCGCATACCCACGAGAGCGTTGGATCGCCACGACTTTGGTTTGCGGACGCAAGCGCTTTTTAACGGCATCCAGATCCACGTCGCCATTCGGCAATAAATCGACATAATCCACATTGATGCCATATTCTTTCGGCGAGCCGATACCGTTGCCAGCCAAGCCCAACACTTCTTGTAAGGTGTCATAAGGCTTGCCGGTGATGTACAAGATCTCATCGCCTGGGCGCACCAACCCTAATAACCCAACACCAATGGCATGGGTGCCAGAAACAAATTGCGGACGTACCAGCGCATCTTCGCCACCTAACACATCAGCGTAAATGGCTTCTAGCTTGTCACGGCCTTCATCACTGTGACCATAACCCGTTGAACCATACAGATCACTTTCAGCCACGTTATGGGCTTGAAAACTACGCAAAACTTTGGCTTGGTTTTCGATGATCTGTTCATCCATTTGCGCCAAGCGTGGGGCAATTTTTTGGTCGACTTTTTCGACCACCGAAATCAGTTTTGGATCAAAGTTATCTTTCCAACTCAAAATCATCTCTCCATTTCTCGCCAGTGGGTCACCAGCGTTAACACGTCTTCATAAGCTTCAGGATGCGCCACCAGATCAAACCAATGCGTCGGCATTTGATGTTTAAAATAAGTCAACTGGCGTTTGGCATAATGCCGCGAATTTTTTTGGATCAACGCCACCGCTTCTGCCAAGCTTTGAGACCCAGCTAAATACGGCACTAATTCTTTGTACCCAATGGCTTTAAGCGCTTGGGCATCTGCGCCAGCCAAGTCCATGACTTGCTTGACTTCTGGGATCAAACCAGCTGAAACCATCAGTTGCACACGCTGATCGATGCGCTGATACAGCACTTGGCGCTGAGTGGTCAAGCCGATCACCAACGCGTCATAAGCCGGTTTTGATTCAGGCTGCTGGGAGAATTTCACGCCAGTGGTATGCATCACCTCCAACGCCCGGATCACCCGCCGCGAATTCGCCGGCGGAATTTTTTCGGCGGCGTTGGGGTCAACTTGGTGCAACTGATCCCATAACCACTGCGCGTCATGTTCAGCCAATGCCACTTGCAGCTGATTGCGATAAGCGCTTGGCGGCGCTTGACCGCCAAGGGGCAGATCCAATCGCAAAGCATTCATGTAAAAGCCAGTACCGCCAACCACGATCGGCAACTTGCCACGCGCTTGGATCTGTGCAATGGCTTTTTTTGCGGCTTGTTTGAACTGGGCCACCGAATATGGCGTGCCTGGTTCAACTAGATCTAATAAATGATGCACCACCCCATCGCGTTCTGCAAGCGTCGCTTTGGCAGTCCCAATGTCCATGCCGCGATAGATCTGATAGGCGTCAGCATTGACCACCTCACCTTCAAAGGCTTTGGCAAGGCGAATGGATAACGCGGTTTTGCCCACAGCAGTCGGCCCGCCGATCATTAAGATTTGTCCAGGCATCAGGTGCCTCCTTTCGTGCAAGCGTTCACTTGTTCTTTGTTTTGTGCCTTGTTCTTTAGTATAATAGACTTAGTCAAACAAATTCAGTAACTGGAGGAAATTCTCATGAAACATAAATTTGTCAAAGGCTTCTTCCTCGGTACCGTGATGACGATCTCTGCTGTCGCTGGCAGCGTACTGGCATTCAAGAAGTCGTATATTGAACCTGTTGAAGATAAAGTTGAAGAAATCAATCAAAACCGCGCCAAGGCTAACCGCAAGCGCCATTCCGCGCATCTTGGTTAATGTTGAACCACACGTTCGCGTGTGGTTTTTTTCATGCGCGACGATACCAGCCGTTTGCATTTGGCAATCAACCGCCGCGCCAAATGCAAACGACCAATGCACCACCGACAACAAGGCGATTTTGTGCCGGCACAAGTAGGTCATGCATACTAGTGCCAACTGTGTTTCAGTCAACTCGGTGATTCAAGGAAACTTGGTATCGACGAAAATTGGTCGGTTTTCGCAGTGGCCTCAATTCACCGCAATTTGCGACGACGGCAAACAAAGAGGCCGAGAACATTCTCGGCCTCTTGGCGACTAGTCCAAAGACTTCTTTTTCTTTGTCTTGCCAGACCAGTTTTGATAGCCTTTTTTCAGCCAGTTGACTTTTTGGAAACCGGCTTTTTTCATGCGACCCGCAGCCCGCACAGACAATTCGCCAGCGGCATCATACAAATACACTGGCAGATCTTCGCGTAATTCACCCATGCGTTCTTTGATCACAGAATAAGGCATGTTGCGCGCGCCTAAAATATGGCCCGCATCAAAATCCTTTTTCTCCCGCAAATCAATGATCTGGGCTTTGCGCATCGTTGCTTCAAATTCATCAGGTTCGATTTCGCCACCGATGCTTTTGAGTTGGGACTTGCGCCACCATAACCACAAATAATTAGCGGCCCATGCCACCAATCCAGCACCGATCAAGATCAATAAAAAGTTCATAATATTCAAGAAAAAGCCTCCTAGTGGCGCGCCAAGCTAGCCGCACCGATCACGCCGGCGGTATTGCCAAGCGTGGCCAAACGTAACTTTGTGGTTTCACGAACATTAGGGAACGTGAATTGCTTGAAGTACTTATCGACCCGCGTCAACAAGAAGTCCCCTGCTGCAGAAACCCCGCCACCGATCAAAATGTATTCAGGGTTCAACATGTTACCTAAGTTGCCTAACCCTAAACCTAAGAAGTAGCTGACGCGATCCACGATCATCAAGGCCAACTTGTCGCCTTCTTTAGCACAATCAAACACGATTTTCGATGAAATGTCATCGCCGTCGTCTAAGATCTGCTTCAATTGGGAATCCCCAGCATATTCTTCGGCCATGTCACGCGCCACGCGCACCACGCCAGTTGCGGAAGCAACAGTTTCCAAGCAACCTTTTTTGCCGCAAGTGCACATGTAACCATCAGGATCAACAGTGACATGCCCGATTTCCCCAGCAGAGCCGGCGACCCCGTGCAACAAGTGACCATCAGAAATGACCCCAGCACCGATACCTGTGCCTAAAGCAACTAAGGTGACGTTATCAGACGCATCACCGGCACCTTTCCATTGTTCACCCATCGCCGCGACGTTGACGTCGTTATCAATGGCAAATGGGATCCCAGTCGCGGCTTCGATGTCGCGCTTTGGATGTTGCAGCGTCTTCCAGTTTAAGTTGTAAGCCCCAATGACCGTCCCAGCTTTGGTGTCGACAGTCCCTGGTGTGCCCATGCCGATACCTTGAAAATCAGCGGCAGACATGTTGTACAACTTCAAATGATCTTGGATCGAAGCAATGATATCAGGAATGATATGCGCGCCTTCATCCAAAATATTGGTATCAATGCTCCAGCGTTGTTGGATCTCACCGTCTTGGGTCAAGATCGCAAATTTGGCGGTGGTACCGCCTAAATCGACGCCTAATAATTTTTTGTCAGTCATCGTAATCCTCCAGTGAGTTAAATTAATGGGTGCTTGGCTTCTTGTTCATGGGCGTGACGCAACACGATTTTGGCATTGGCATAAGTGTCATCTGGGATCAAGCGCAATTCGTGCAACCGATCCACTTCAGCTGCGGCTAATTCAATATCCCACAGCCGTTGGCCTAAATGGATATACGTGCCAAAACGTTTTAATAATTGCAACACGTCGTAATACGTGTACATGGTCGGATATAACTGCATGGACTCACCTGCCATTCATTGGAAGCATGATCAATGCGCCTAACGCAAACACCAACACGACGAAAAACACGGCTTGCTTGAGCTTGCTTAACTGCCCTAAACGCGGCGCCCCAACGGTACCAGCGATCAAAAAGCCGCCGAGCAGCCCGCCGATGTGCCCTGGCAAGTCGACGCCAGTCATGAATAAATTCATGACCAAGTTGATCACCGCTAACAAGGCGAATTGTTGTGCGAGCTGTTTGACCATCGGGTTATCACGAAACGCATCCCCGAGCATCAAAAATGCCCCCATTAACCCAAAAATCGCCGTGCTTGCCCCAGCTGAAATCGAATTTGGTGAAAACGCAAAGCTGGCAACATTGCCAGCAACTGCGGACACCAAATAGATCACCAAAAACCGCCAGTGGCCAAAGACTTTTTCACAGATCAAGCCAAGATAATACAACGACACGCCGTTGAGCACCAAATGCGTGATGCCGATATGCAAAAATGCCGGGGTGATGAAGCGCCACCATTGACCTGCTAAAATCAAGGGGTTATAGCGCGCCCCTAGCCTCAGCAAAACCAGATTATTGTCACTACCACCGAGCAAAGTTTCCGCGACAAACACCAACGCTGTGAGCAAAACTAATGCGTAAGTCACAAATGGCGTGTTGTCCAAACGCGTTTTAATAAACGGGTTGTGCATGCGGTCCCTTCTTCCCTTAAAATCGAACATTGCCACAAAAAAACAACAGGCGAACCTGTTGTTGGTGAAAACGCCCGCAAACAAGTACCACTACCCTGTCAGCTTCAACTGACATTCATTCAATAGTGTAGCATTTTTTAGTCAAAATGCCTACCCGTTAATGCTGGTTTGATGCGCACTGTAAGAGCTATCTTTTTTCACGTCATTCATCGAATAATAATCCGCAAACATTTGCTTGGCGATCAATTCGTTGTAGTTGACATCTTCATTGGCCAAGTTAGGCACCACCACTGCAATGGCGATTTGCGGGTTCTTGGCTGGCGCAAAGCCAACAAAACTCAGCGTCGTGGTTTCCAGCAAGCTGGAATTGTTGTTCGTCGGATCCGCGCGCGTAAAGGTTTGCGCCGTCCCGGTTTTCCCAGCGACCCCAGGATTTAAGGTGTTCAACATGGTCGCCGTTGTCCAACCGTTGGTGCCATGTACCACTTCCCACATCCCTTGTTTGACCAAGTCGATCTGCGCTTGGGTGTTCGGTACTTTCAGTTGGGTTTGTGGGCTGGTGGTGGAGATCGTCGGCCCGTTCGACCCATCGGCTAACGTTTGCGAAATCGACTTGACGATGTATGGCTTCATCCGATAGCCATTATTGGCCACTGTCGACACATATTGCGCCATTTGCATCAGCGTGTAGGTATCGTAGTTCCCATAAGACAAGTCAAGCGCCGACCCTACCGCCAAGGAACCATTTAACATTGTGGACCCACTTTGGCCTTTGACTTCACCAGGCAAGTCAACGCCAGTGGTTTGGCCTAACCCAAATTCAGAGAAGTAACGCCGCATTTTGGTGAAAATATCGTTGTCCATGGTCATCGAAGTTTTTGGCACGTATTTGGCGTTACCTTCCTTCATAGCCAAGCGCATCATGTAAATGTTACTGGATACTTCCAAAGCCGTGGTGGCGTTCATGGAACTGAAGGTGCCCACGGGATAAACAGATTTCTTAACTGGTGTGGATGGCAAGTAGATCGGGTCATCAGGTTGGGTGTTGTTGTTGACGGTGATCACCCCATCTTGTAAGGCCCCAAGCACCATCGCCGGCTTGACCGCAGACCCCATGGCGAAACTACGATTGATCGCGCCTAAAGCATCATCAGTCACTTTGCCGGTTTTGACGTTGTGACTTTCCCCAGCTAAGGCTAAGATCGCGCCGGTTTGCGGATTCATCGCCACAGCAAAAGCCCCATCGGAATGCGCCGCTGCGCCATTGGACATGGCTTGATTGAACACAGATTTGACGATCGCTTGGACTTTATTTTGATACGCTGAGTCGATGGTCAAATTCAAGTTAGCACCTTGTTGGCCTTTGAAAGTCTGCACTTGCTTGACAATATTGTTGTTGTTGCCAAGTTCGACTTGGGTGCGAGATTTGGCCCCTTTAAGGACGCTTTCATACCCTTTTTCCAAATACGAGATCCCCACGCGATCATTGCGCGCATATCCTTGTGCCAAGTAGGCTTGCAAGCCGTCAGAAGGCAAGCCGGATTTGGTGGACGACACGGTACCGATAATGGCAGTCATGGAATCCCCATTCGGGTAGGCACGCTCCCAGTCGGTGCCTAAGTTGACCCCAGGCATCGCGGTCAAGTTCTCGCCCACTGCGGCAGATTCATCAGTGGTGACGCCGGTGTTTTTAAGGTAAACCGTGGTCAATTGGGTCGCACCGTTCATGATCTTATATAACGCGACGGCTTGTTTTTGCTTGTCGGAAAATGCCGGCAAGTGTTTGGACACATACGCCACTTCATATTTGTATAATTTCGTGCTATCGGTTTCACTTTGTTGCGACTGTGGCAATTCTTTGACCGCAGCTTTAGCAGCTTTTGAATCGGCTAAGACGTAATCGGCGTAATCGCGTTTTTGTAAGCCGTCATAGTCGACAGTGATGTAGCGCGCCAAGCGATTGGCTGTGTCGTACATCGATTGTGACGTGGTGTTGACAGATTTGGTGAAGGTAATGGCATTGTTGGCTTTGTTTTCCACCAATACCCGCCCTTGACTGTCATAGATCAACCCACGCGGTACCGCACCAGTCACTGTGGTTTGGTCGGTGCGATTGACTTCAGCAGCAAATTTGCTGCCATTTAAGATCTGCAAATAAGCCAGCTGGCCCACTAATGCCGCAAGCAACAAGAATACAAAAAAGAATAAAAGATTCAGCCGAAAGGGAATATGCGATTTAGCCCGCTTTGGCTTTGGGGTGCGAATGTATTTCACGAATACAGCTCCTTATCAATCCGTGCCTTTTGGCAGCACGAAACCAGTGTAGCAAACTCACGGCGTCAACGCCAATCTGTCATCTATGATATAGTAAACTTACAAGTTCTGGCAGCATTTTGACCTGATTTAACTGAATTTTTGTGAACTGGAGGCGGCTATGCGAGTCTACCGCTTTTTATCCCGACATGTCTTGGCTTTGGCCTTGCTTGCCCCGATCTTGATCATGGGGGCATATTTCATTGGTCGTGGGGTCTATCCATTTGGCAACAGCAGTTTGTTGACTGTGGATATGGGCCAACAATATGTCGATTTTTATAGTTATTTCCGCGAAACGATTTTAGGCCATCCTGGCCAGCTGTTTTTTGCCTTTAATAAAGATCTCGGCGGCGACATGTATGGCGTGTTTGCGTATTATTTGCTGAGCCCGTTCAACTTGATCGTGTGCTTATTTCCCAAATCGCTGCTTGATGTGGCGATCGCTGCGATCACGTTGGCCAAGTATGGCTGTGCCAGCTTGGCGATGGCGGTTTATTTAAAACATCGCGGCTGGCGCAGTTTTTGGTTGCCTGGCTTTGGCACAGTGTATGCGCTCAGCGGTTGGATGATCGCCAATCAGTTGAATTTGATGTGGTTTGATGTGGTGATTTGCTTGCCATTAGTCGCTTATGGCATTGATGAATTGATCAAATCGCTTAAGCCTTGGCCATTTATGGCGTGGTTGCTGGTGGCGATCATCACTAACTATTATATGGCTTGGATGTTGTGTTTGTTCATCATTGGCTATTTTGGCTACGCGATCTGCCGCGACTGGCACGGACCTAAACGCGCGCTACAAGCGATCTGGCGCTTTGGCGCCGGGGCGCTGATGGCTGGGGGCATGGCGGCAGTGGTGTTATTGCCAACATTGTTTCAGCTCACGCAATCTAAAGGCACTTATACCGTCACCAAGTTGCATTGGAAATTTGAATACGCCCCTTACAAGTTACTGGGGAAATTCTTTACAGGTAGTTTCAACTTTGATCAAATGCCTAGCGGTCAAGCCAATTTGTTTGTTGGTAGCTTAGCGGTGATCGGGTTTATTTTGTACTTTGTCATCGCCAAGATCCCTTGGCAAGAGCGCTTGTTTGCTTTGGGTTGGACGATTTTCTTGACGTTATCGATGATGGTCGAGCCGCTGGATCTGTTTTGGCACGGCATGCAATTTCCAGTGTGGTACCCTTACCGCTTTTCTTTTGTGGTGGTATTTTGGCTGTTAGTGCTGGCCACTCGCGCCTTGCAGCTACTTCCTGAAGGGATCAACTGGTGGCAATTGATCGTTTGTTTGATCGTGATCTTAGGCGTGTCAGCATTTGTGTGGACGCATCCTAAAGCCTTTACTTATTTGACTGATGGGCAGATCTTGACCACGGTGATTTTTTCCTTGTTTGCCTTGTTACTGCTGACGCTGCGCGACGATCAAAAATCACTGTCGGCGATATTGTTTTGTGTGTTCATGCTGGCAGAGTCTGCCACCAACGCTGCCATCACTTTAAACCAGTTGAGTTATGTGTCACATACGGATTATCACACCTATACCGAAACCTTGCGCAGCGGCGTTGAAAAGATCCAAGCGCAGCATTCAGGGACTTATCGCATTGGCAAAACTATGTTGCGGACGAAAAATGATGCCATGCAAATCGGGTATTTAGGCACTGATCAGTTCAATTCAATGTTTGAACCTAACGTCCCAAAGCTTTTTGGCCAACTCGGGCAATCTGCTGGGGATGGGTTTGTGGCTTATACCAACGGCACGGTGATCACTGATGCCTTTTTGGATCTAAAATATTGGCTAAATCCTAAATTTGACGCCAGCACCAATGAGCCGTTTATCCCGCAAGTGTCTGAGCGTCCAGACTTGTTTGGCTATGGCAACACCCACTATACCAAAATCGGTCACACCAAAGATCTGGCGTTATACCAAAACCCTTACGCGTTGGGGTTGGGGTTTGCCGCTAGCAGCCAAATGCTCAACACCAAGTTGATCGACGGCATGCCTGTGGTGAATCAAGAAATGTTGTTGTCCGCCTTAACAGGGACCAATTTCCAAACGGTTTTCCACAAACAATACTTGTCTGAACCCGTTTCAAAAGAAGCCGCTTGGTCTGGTGCCACCGTCAAAAAGAAAACCAGCGCCTCAGTGACCACGATCAGTTACACACTTACCGCCACGTCGCGGGACCCTTATTATTTGCAGATCCCAGCCACCTTTACCGATAGCGTGGTGTCGCTCACCCAAAATGGCCACACCGTACCGATCTACGACACTTTCCGTGATCCGGAGTTATTGAATGTGACCCCAAGTGCCCCAGGCAAGGTGCAAACTTTGACCTTCACTTTATTGAAAGATTCTGCTGACTTTGGCCAATTGCAACTGTACCGGCTGGATCAAGCTACCGTCGCCAAAAAACTTCACGCCTTACAAGCCTCCCCTTGGCACATCACCAAACGTGGTGATCGCAGCTTAAGGGGTACCATCACCATTAAACACCAGCACCAAGTCTTACAAACTACCTTGCCAAATATTGCCGGCTGGCAAGTCAGCGTTGACGGCAAAGCGGTCACCCCACAAACTAGCTTAGGCTTGCTGATGACGATTCCTTTGAAACCGGGCACTCACCATATTTCAATGCGCTACACGCCACCATATTTTTGGTGGGGGTTATTGGTTTCGATTATTTGCGCCAATATCGTCGGCTTGTGGTGGCTACTGACGCCAACTGGCAAGCACCGCCGCCATTAAAAAACACCGTTCACTGAAGAAATTTTAGTGAACGGTGTTTTTTAAACTTATTTGTCTTGATCTTTGACTAAGCCATGTTTAAACGCGTAAATCGCCGCTTGGGTGCGGTCTTCGACTTCCAACTTAGCTAAAATGTTGGACACATGGGTTTTGACAGTTTTCAACGTGATGAACAATTCTGTAGCGATTTCTTGATTGGACTTGCCTTGCGCAATCAACTGCAACACTTCGCGCTCACGATTCGTTAAATCGTCGTATAATGCCGGTTGCGACTTTTGCGTCAAGCGATTCATCATTTTAGTGGTGACTTGCGGTTCTAACACCGACTCACCTTTGGCGGTTTGGCGAATGGCATTGGCGATTTCTTCCGCAGTGGCAGTTTTTAAAATATAGCTGGCGGCCCCAGCTTCGATCGCTGGGTAAACTTTCTCATCGTCAATAAAGCTGGTCAAAATAATGATCCGTGCTTGCGGCCAGGCTTTTAAGATCTTTTGAGTGGCTTCGATACCATCCATATGTGGCATCACCAGGTCCATTAAAATAACGTCTGGTCGCAACGCCAAAGCTTGATCTAAGCCTTCTTGGCCATCTGTGGCTTGGCCGACGACTTCGATGTCTGGCATGACGCCTAAGTATGTGGAAACGCCTAAGCGCACCATTTCGTGGTCATCTACAAGTAATACCTTAATCATCTGCTACTTCCTTTGTTATCGGCACTCGAATTTCAACACTTGTCCCTTGATTGGGAAAACTGATCACTTTGGCAGTACCACCAAGGCTGGCTGCGCGTTCACGAATATTGGAAAGGCCATAAGAACCAGTGGTGTCAGCATTTGCTGGTTCAAATCCGACCCCATCGTCGACCACGCGCAACACCACAGCATTGCCAACTTGCTTTAAGTATACCTCAAGGCTTTGGGCTTTGGCATGGCGTAACGTATTGGATAACAATTCTTGCACGATCCGAAACAAGTTGTCTTCGATCGCCGCGCCTAATGACACGTCTGCCAACTCCCAAGTGATCTTGATCTTGATTTTGGTTTGAAGCTCTTGAAGCAAGGCAATAATGCCGGCTTTTAAGGTTTTACCTTCCAAATTCGTGGGCCGCAAATGCAATAACAACGCCCTCATTTCTGCTTGGGCTTCATTGATCACCCCTTCGATGGTGGTGATCTGCTTAAGCATCGCATTGTCAGGATCTTGTGCCGTCATCACCGAACGCACCGCCGACAACATCATCATCGCGGCAAAAAGCTGCTGCGACACCGAATCATGCAACTCACGGGCTAGTCGATGCCGCTCTTGCGTCAAGATCTCTTCTTTGGTCACCCCAGCCACTAACACCGGCGTATTGGAGTAGCGCTCGATCTCACGCTGCAGGCGGATCATTTTTTGGCGCAAAGCTTCAAGCATTCCTGCCACATCTTCGCCTAAGATCGTGGCTGCTTGGGCTTGTTTGGCTAGGATCGGCGCATCATATTGCCCCGCTGAAATTGTCGCCAAGCGTTTGGCCAATTGGTTGTGTTGCCGCCTGAGCAGATAATAACTCGTCGCTGCCACGATCCCAGCCAGCGCCACTGCCCCACCGATCAAATACAACACCAATGGCGCAGTATATAACACGTCAAGCATCAACAAGGTACCGAAGTTGCGATGCGTTTGCACCGTCATCATGTACACCAACCCCAGCTCCAACAAGCCAGTCAAGCCTAGCGTCGCAAAAAACTGCCAAACCACTCGCTGTCCGCGTATCATACCGCCAACACCTCCACATCCCCAACCAGTACGTTTGTGAGGATATGAATGTGGCGTGAGGCATCATCATAGTCTTCACTGAAATATTTCCGCGTTTCATTTTTCATGGGCACTTCTTGGCCATTCACCGATAATGTGCCGACCACGGCTGAATGGTCGATCGCGATCCCCACGCCGACTGGTACCAAAATGCGGGTTTTGCCAAAACCTTTGCGGATCACCACCACATTGTCACCTTTAGGCAACAAGGTGTTGCCAAGGTCGATGATGGTGTCGCCTGCTGCAACAGTTAAGTTGATGTCATCCCATTCAAATTGGGTTTGGCCGATATTGCTATCGCCAAACCAAGGATGACTGTGGATCGTGCCAGCTTTAGGTTGGGGTTGTTTGGTGGTGACCGCAATGAAATGCTTGCGCGCCCAAGGGCCAAAGCTGGAGTTGCGGCCAGTAAACAATCGCAAGCTGGCACATGCCGCCAAAAACAACATGATCCAGATCATTGGGTTGACGAAAATGGAGATCGTGACGCAAATGCCACCAAGAGTCAGCCAAAAGGTTTGAAAATGGTGCACATGCGCGCCGATCAACAACGCGACGACCCCAGACACCACGCCGATCAAGACAGGCAGATTCGAAACGACTTGATAGCAAAGCACAAAAAACATGGCGACTTCTGTGAGCCAAAATAACTGCCAACGACGCGACATGACGAATTCTCCTTTGATGGTATTTACGCTTGATTATACCGGTTTTTTCACGCGCCGACCTGGGTCGTAAGGCTGATATCCCCGCGCCTTATGGGACACAAAAAGCCTGGCACATGCCAGGCTTTTTAAACAGATCAGCCTTCGACTTTTACGATCTTGACGTCCATATCGCCACCTGGGGTGGTAACAGTCACGGTGTCGCCAACTTTTTTGCCGATCATCGCGGTGGCGATCGGGGATTCATTGGAGATCTTGCCGTTAAACGCATCAGCTTCAGCGGCGCCGACGATTTCATAAGTTTCTTCTTCGGTGTCGCCAACTTCAACGAACGTCACTTTTTTGCCGATGGACACTTCATCATTGGCCACTGACCCAGCATCAATGATCTGTGCATAACGCAATTGGGTTTGAATGGTCACGATGCGGTTTTCCAACGTGGATTGTTCATCTTTGGCAGATTCGTATTCAGAGTTTTCGGAAAGGTCGCCGAAACCACGGGCGATCTTAATGCGTTCGATCACTTCTGGACGCTTGACAGTTTTCAATGTTTCCAGTTCTTGTTCGAGTTTTTCTTTGCCCGCTGCAGTCATCGGGTATGTTTTTTCAGCCATGTAAGTCCCTCAATTCTCAATTTTGTGGTGCTTCAAGATACGATGGTAAGAAGTTTTCAAGCCGTTGTCAACTTTTTTCGCCGCGAGCGGCTAAAGTGGCAGCGATTTTAGTGCGCAATAAGTCGATTGCCACGCGGTTTTTCCCGCCTTCAGGAATAATCACATCAGCAAAGCGTTTGGTCGGTTCGATAAATTCCAAATACGCCGGTCGCACCGTGGTCAAATATTGGGTGATCACCGAATCCAAGCTCCGCCCGCGGGTTTTTGTGTCGCGTTGGATCCGCCGCAACACCCGCACATCGGCGTCAGTATCCACAAACACCCGCAGATCCATTAAAGCGCGCAACGCCGGATCTGCCAACACCAAAATGCCTTCGATAATGATCACATCTTGCGGCTCAACATGCCGCGTGATCAAAGCACGGTTGTGATCGGCATAGTCATACACTGGCACATCGATCGCCTGCCGCGAGATCAACGCCTGCAATTGCGTCACCAACAAGTCATGATCAAACGCATCCGGATGATCATAATTGATCGCTTGGCGCTGTTTGAAAGGCAAGTCACTGTGTTTGTAGTAACTATCTTGTTGCAACAACACCACGCCTTGATCAAACGCTTCACACAATGCCTGCGCGACGCTGGTTTTACCTGACGCAGAGCCGCCAGCAATACCGATCACAATAGGTTTTGCCATTAGTTCGTCCCGTTATCTGCGGCAAATTTCGCCGTGTTGAGTTCATGTTGATACAAGTTCGTGGCATACAAGATCTCGCCGGTCTTTAAGTTGGCCACGAAGTACAAGTAGCCTTTATCGCGATCTGATGGGCTCAAAATCGCCCGAATCGAAGTTTCTGAAGGTGAATTGAAGGGACCTGGGCCATAGCCGGTGTGCACATACAAGTTATAAGGCGAATCCACACTGGTATCCGCATTGGTCAAATGCGTTTTGTGGGTGTTCAATGCATACATGACCGAAATATCTGATTGCAATGGCATCCCAGCGTCGATCCGGTTCAAAAATACCCCAGCGATCTCGCGCCGATCATTTCCTGATACCCCTTCACGCTCAGCCAAGCTGGCTAAGGTCAACACTTCTTGAACGCTGTAGCCTTGCTTTTCAATGGAGGTATAGTAGTTGCTCATGACGCTATCGGTTTTGGCCACCATTTGCGTGATCAGGGCTTTTAAACTTTCGCCGCTAGTCACTGAATAGGTGGCGGGGAATAAGTAGCCTTCTAAGCGATAGCGCACCCCAGTGGCGGCTTTGGCGGACTTCAGAAGTTTAGGATACTTTTTGTATAACTCATCGAAGAAACTTTGATCTTTCAATAACTTGATGAAGTTAGCTTTGGTGAAGCTGGGATCTTTGGTTTTGAGCTTATCGACAGCATCGCCAATGGTGTCTGCTGTCACCCCTTCTTTGACTAACACCGTCCCGGTTGAATCAGAAGCGCCACCGCCGCGCAACTGCGCGATGATACTTTTCAAGTTTTCGGCTTTGCTTAACGCAAAATCCCCAGCTTGAAAGTTGGTGTAGTTGTGGAACTTCACGTAATAGTTGAACACTAGCGCCGATTTGATCACGCCTTTTTGCTCTAGCGTGTGAGCAATATCTGACGTGCTGGCGCCACTAGGGATCGACACCGTCAATGAGCGCTTATCGGCGGGGTCCACTGCCCCAAGTGCTGAGTCCAAATAGCGATACCCCATAAAGCCTGTGAGGATCAATACACATACCACGATCCCCACGACCCAAGCCACAATATGGTTCACCGCTTGTTTTTCTGCGGTGCGGGTGGCCTTTTTTTGTAGATCTTGCTTACTCACAAGCGTTCCTCCTGCTGACACATACTGTTTTCAGTATACAAAAACCTGCTGCAAAAAGCGACAAGCATCGGCTTTTGACAGCAGGTTTTAAGAAAATTAACGAATCGTGGCGCCTAATTCGTCATGCAAAGCAGTCGTCACTTTGGCAAACGCCGCATTGACTTCTTCTTCAGTCAAGGTTTGATCATCACGACGATACGTCAAGGTGTAAGCCAATGACTTCTTGTGGCCTTCGATATTGGCCCCGGCATAAACATCAAACAAGGTGACGTCGCGCAAGAACTTGCCGCCCACTTGATCGATCACTTTGACGATCGCGGCGTTTTCAACCGCTTGGTCCACTAAGATCGCAATGTCGCGGGTCATTTCAGGGAACTTCGGTGCAGGCTTGGCGGCCATTTGCGAACGGTCAGCTGCCATCAACGCCTCTAAGTTCAATTCAAAGACGTAAGTTTCTGGCAAGCCTGAAGCATGCTCAAAGCCTGGATGCAAGCGCCCGACCAAGCCGATGGTTTCACCAGCTAACACCAACTTGGCACTTTGGCCAGGATGCAGTTGTGGGTCATCGCTTAAGGCCACATATTCAACCGGTTGATCCAAGCGATAATCGCCTAACAAATGATCCACCACGCCTTTGACATAATAAAAATCAACGCCTTCAGCGGCTTGATGCCAGTTTTTGGCCATCAAGTTGCCCGTAAACAACCCCGCCACATATTCATGTTCTTCTGGACGCACATGACCTGGCTTGCGCAAGAATACGCGGCCTTGTTCATAAAGGGCTAAGTCGGATTGTTTGCGCGCGACATTATATTGTTCGGCGTTGATCAACCCAGCCACCAAGTTTTCGCGCAAAACAGCGTGATCTTGGGTCATTGGCCAAGAAACTTCAGTGCCTTCGCTTGATTCGATGGTAAATTGGCTGGCTTCTTCTTGATTGACCAAACTATAAGTGATCGCTTGACTTAACCCTAACCCTTCCAAGATCTTGCGGGTGCGGCGCAAGCGGGCTTGTTTTGGCGTGAATTGGCCAATGGTCATGGTGGTCGTCGGCAATGTGGATGGCAAGTTATCATAGCCATACAAGCGCGCCACTTCTTCGATCAGATCAGCATCAATGCTGATATCCCAACGGCGTGGCGGCACGGCAACGGCAAATTCACCATCATGAGTTTCAACACCAAAACCTAAGCGCTTGAACAAGCCGCTCACCAGTGCTTCATCAAAGTCTGTCCCTAACACATGGTTGATGCGATCTAAAGTGATCGTGACAACGGTGTCTTTGGGTTCAATGGCGCTAGCTGACAAATGCCCTTTGGCCACAGTTCCTTGGCCTAATTCTGCCATCAAGCGCGCTGCTTCGTCCAAGGCGTTGTTGATATCAGCCACGTTGATGCCTTTTTCAAAACGTGCAGACGCTTGTGAGCGCAAGTTATACTTCAAAGCCGTTTTACGAATGTTAGTCGGGGCAAAACATGCCGCTTCGATCACAACTGTGGTGGTGTCTTGGGTGATCTCAGAATTCAAGCCACCCATCACCCCAGCTAAAGCCACTGGTTTTTGGCCATCTGTGATCACGATATCTTCGTGGTCGAGTTTGTGTTCATTACCATCTAACGTTGTCAGCGCTTCGCCATCAGTCGCGCGGCGCACTAAGATCTCATGGTTGGCCAACTTGTTGTAATCAAACGCATGTAACGGTTGCCCATAACCTAACATGATCAAGTTGGTGATATCGACAACGTTGTTGATCGGGCGCACGCCAGCATTCCACAAGCGGCGTTGCAGCCAAAGTGGCGAATCTTGGATCGTCACATGGTCAACCACGCGCATTTGATAACTTGGCGCGTCATTCACGTCAGCGACTTTGGCGGTTAAATAATCCGTCACTGGCTTGTCGCCTTCTACTACCGGCTGGTCGTTGAAGTGTGGCGTTTCGTTATAAGTGGCACCGACTTCCCAAGCGACACCGCGCATGCCTAATGCATCGGCGCGGTTAGGGGTGATCTCAAAATCTAAAATGCTGTCATCCCAACCCAAGGCCACTAACGCATCACTACCTGGCTTCAGGTCTTCATTAAAGACGTAAATGCCGTCGTTATAAGCTTTGGGTGCGATCGCATCAGAAAAACCCAATTCTTGTAAGGCACAGATCATGCCATCAGACACGACGCCGCGCATTTTGCCGCGCTTGATTTTTTGGTTGTTGGCGATGCGGGCGCCTGGTAACGCCACGATCACAGTTTGACCTTTTTCAATGTTAGGCGCACCGCAAACGATTTGGCGCAACTCGGCTTCGCCAGTATCAACTTGAGCGATGTGCAAATGATCAGAATCTGGATGATCGACCAATTCCATCACTTTGCCGATGACGATTTTTTTCAAGCCGGCGCCTAAATGAGTGACACTGTCGACTTCGATGCCAGTGCGAGAAACTTTTTCGCCTAAGGTATCGGCGTCAACTGGCACGTCGACCAATTCTTTTAACCATTGATAAGAAACGTCCACGATTTAACCCTCCTGTTGGAATTGGGACAAGAAACGCTGATCCCCTTGATAAAAGCTGCGAATGTCGTCGATCCCATATTTCAACATGGCAAAACGATCCGGACCTAAGCCAAATGCAAACCCACCGTATACTTCAGGATCTACCCCAGCATTGGTCAAGACGTTTGGATGGACCATCCCTGCGCCTAATACTTCGATCCAGCCTGAGTATTTGCAAATGGCACAGCCTTTGCCGCCGCAACGGAAACATGACACATCCACTTCAACACTTGGCTCCGTGAATGGGAAATAACTTGGGCGCAAACGAATCGTGCGGTCTTTGCCAAAGACATGTTGCGCGACAGCCAACAGCGTCCCTTTCAAGTCAGCCATGGTGATATGCTTGTCGATCACTAAGCCTTCGACTTGATGGAATTGATGCGAATGCGTCGCATCATCAGTATCGCGGCGATAAACGCGGCCTGGGGAGATCATTTTCAACGGGCCTTTGGTAAAGTCGTGCACTTCCAACGTGCGCGCTTGCACTGGAGAAGTTTGTGAGCGCATCAACAAGTCATGCCCCATGTAAAAGGTGTCTTGCATGTCGCGGGCAGGATGGTTCTTGGGGATGTTGAGCATTTCAAAGTTGTAATGGTCTTCTTCTACTTCAGGCCCGTCGATCACTTGATAGCCTTGGCCGATGAAGAACTCTTCGATATCATCCATGATCTGGGTGAGGATATGTGGCGTACCAGCTTTGACTGGGTCGCCTGGCAAGGTCACATCGATCGTTTCTTGTTTGAGTTTTTGATCGATCAGCGCTTGTTCAAGTGTGGCTTTGCGTTCAGCAATAGCTTCTTGCAAGTTGTCTTTGATCTTGTTGGCATAAGAACCAACCTTGGGGCGTTCGCTGGCGTCAAGGTCCTTCATGCCGCGTAAGACTTCGGTGATCGGGCCTTTTTTACCCAGTAAGTTGACGCGAGTTTGGTTCAATTCGTCTAGATCTTGCAATTTTTTGATCTTGGCTTGATTTTGTTCAAACAGTTCTTCCAGCTTAGACTTGAGATCCATGTGGAATCCTCCTTGTTTAGTCGATGGCACAAAAAAAGCCCCGCCCCAAAAAGGGACGAAGCGATCGCGGTACCACCCTTGTTCAATGTCTTTAGACATCACAACTCTTAGCATTTAACGGCAATACCGGGTGGCAAGCCACCTACTCCAGAAATGAATACGAGCCATGATCCCATCAGCATCTTGCAGTCAATGAATGCTGTTCCCTAGCTGGGCCGCCGGCTTGCGTTTCTTTCAACGTATTTAAATTGTTAAGTTAAGTTTAGGCTAGCAAAAAATCAGGCTGTCGTCAAGCCCAAACGCTAAGACAAAACCCCATCAATGCCACAAACGACTGGTTTGCGCCATTGATGCGATCCATTTAGTCCCCGCATTCAGCGTCAGAGATCCAGTCGTCGCCCCAAGCATGTGCTGCTTGTAACACCGGTGCCAGCGCTTGGCCTTTATCGGTCAACACGTATTCGATCAATGAGGAGTTTTCATGGGTCATGCGGTTGATCAAGCCTTCTTGTTCCAGTTCCTTCAAGCGTTCGACTAACACGCGATCAGAGCACTTGATGATCGTTTGCGCAATGTCTTTAAAGCGCGAAGGGCCGTTTTGCAATAAGACTTCGAGGATCAAACCATTCCACTTCTTACCTAAGATCTTGAAGCTTTCAGTAAACTTCGGGCATAAAGTGTGTTTATGCGTATTGGTACAATTGCTGGTTACTACTGTTGTTTCCATCATGGTCACCTCATAAAATCGTGTTTTTCCACACTTACCTTTGTATAGTATAACTATAACGCAACCACAAAAAAATGCAACTGCTGGGACGAAATTGATCGTGGCGCATTAAAAGAGGCCCAGTCCCTTGGGACCAGACCTCAAACCATTGACTTGATTTATGCCTTTTTCAGGCTGGTGCTGAACGGGTGGCGCATTTTGTGCAACCATGGGACGACTACTTCGTCCATGGCGGCATAGTCATCCACTAACGACACCACGAAGCTTTCTTTATACTTCGGCAACGCCAAAGTGGCGCCCCACATATGCTTGACGATGATGTCTTTTTCCATTGGCGATAAGTCCGTCAACTTCTCCGCGTTGCGCAACGCAATGCGCGGGTGGATGTAGGCGTGGGTACCTAAGTCAAACTTGGTGACCCGCCAGTCATAATAAAACAAGTCATGCAACAGACCTGCTCGAGCGAGTGCGCGAACATTCAAATGCCACTTCTTGCCAAGCAAATAACTTTGGTAAGAAACGCTGATACAGTGCGTCAGACGGTCGGAATAATGGTGCTGGGTGTAGTTGGCGAGTTTTTGCACAGCAGGTTGTGCCAGCAAGTCATCGACCAACGCCCGATATTCCACGTCTTGAGTCCAATCAAGCTTAGTGCTCATTCAAAAGCCCCTTCTGTACGGTATTGTTCAACACGCTTACATTATAACAGGTCTATTTAATTTTGAAAGCTAGTTTACATATTCTTAAGCAGTTAAATGAAACATCACCACTGCAGCGGCAATGGCCACGTTCAACGACTCTGCCGCCCCTTTGATCGGGATATACAAGTTGGTGTCGGTTTCTTCAAGCAAGGCCTTGTCCATGCCGTTACCTTCGTTGCCGACGATCAAGGCAAAATGAGCCGTTGGCGCGACGTCACGATAAGACTTGGCATTGACATTGAGTTCAGTCCCATACACTGGCACCCCAGCAGCTTGCAGATCGCTGATCACGCCATTTAAAGGCGCTTGGGTGATATTGACATGAAACTGGCTGCCTTGCATCGCCCGCAAAACTTTGGGATTGAATGGATCAGCAGTGCCATTGCCAAAGACGACTTGGTGGATCCCAGCAGCGTCGGCAGTCCGTACCAACGTCCCGACGTTACCAGGATCTTGAATGCCATCTAACAGCAAATACTGACCAGCTGGCTTTTCGGGTAAGGTCCCTAATTCACGCGGCATGATCGCAAAAATGCCTTGTGGCGTCGGCGTTTCGGCTAAGTGCTTGGCCACTTCAGGGCTGATTTCAGTGATCAGTTCATAAAAAGGCCGCAATGCGCGTTCTTCAACAAATTTTTCAGTGGCATAGATCCGCCGTGGGGTTTGACCAGACTTAATGGCTTCTTCAACCAAATGCCAGCCTTCCAACAAATAAGCGTCGCCGCCTTTTTGATATTTTTTAACGGTAAGCTTCTTGGCGGCTTTAATGTGTTCGTTTTTTGGTGATGCGATGTATTCCATGATGACCTCCTAAGGTTTCTTCTTGAGTATAACAGTCTTGCGCCCAGCGCGCTGTGATAAAATAGCAGTGGAGGGATCAATATGGTTGAAATTACAAAATCGATGCGCGTTACCGGCATGGTGCAAGGCGTTGGCTTTCGGTGGATGACCAAACGCGTCGCCGATCAATTGAAAATTCGCGGCTTTGTTAAAAATGAATGGGATGGTTCAGTGTACATCGAAGCGCAAGGCAAACCGTTGAATATGGCCAAATTTGCCGCTGCCGTCAAAGCCAGTCCCAGCCCCAGTGGTCGCGTGGCAACCTACGAAGAACATGTCTTGGATAAAACATTCCCTTATGACGAGTTTCAAGTCAAGTATTGAAACCCATGCCCCTGTCAAGTATAGTTATTGACAGTAACCAATGAAGGGACAAGAAGACATGCATAGATTGAAGAAATGGGCGACGCTAGGTGGCGTCACTGGTTTAGGGTTATTATTAACCGCCTGTAAGCAACAGGCGACCAATGCGACATTGAAGCCGCCAACCGGATTTTTCGGAATGTTTTACAATTTGATCGGCAAACCCTTGCAACACTTAATGGAATGGATCGCTCAAGGGCTCAACAATCCCAACGGTTTTGGGATCGCGATCTTATTGATCACCTTAGTGGTGCGCTTAGTGTTACTCCCGGCCATGCTCAACCAGCAGCGTAAAATGACCGCCAGTCAAGAAAAGCAAAAGATCTTAAAGCCACAACTGGACATTATCCAAGCCCAAATGAAAAAGCCTGGCATCACGCAAGAAGAAACCTTGCGCTTGAACCAAATGATGCAAGATGTGTATAAGAAAAACGGCACCAGCATGATCCCATCAATGGGTTGCTTGACCTTGTTGATCCAACTGCCGATTTTCTCCGGCTTATATCAAGCCGTCGCCTACTCTCCTGAGATCTCCAAAAGTACCTTCTTTGGGATCCAATTAGGCCATTCCAGCTTGATCATCACTTTTGTGGCCACCGCCTTTTACTTGCTACAAAGCTGGGTCATGATGCAAGGCGTACCGCCGGAACAACGCAAAGCGATGCAAACCAGCGCGTTGATCTCACCGATCATGACATTTGTTTTTTGTTTGATGTATAACGCCGGCTTGGGCCTGTACTTCTTAGCTGGTGGGGTGATCATCTTGATCCAGCAACTGATCGTTACCTACATCATCACGCCAAACATTCGCAAACGTTTGGATGAAGAAATGGAAAAGAACCCGCCAGTCATCGTTGTGGATGAACACACCTTTGACACACCAGTTGAACCTGCCGTGTCTGCACCGATCGATCCTGCTAAGCCTGGCATCACCAAGAAAAACCGTAATGCCGGAAAGCAACAACACCATCACAAGTAAAATTTTAAACGCCTTGTCGCTGTCGACAAGGCGTTTTTTTGGCGCGGTAAAGGCGATCGTCACTTGGCTTTCCCTAGATGCATGACTGCAACTGATCTAAGCGCCGCAAATCGCGTTTGACGGCAATCGATTACCCCACTTGTCCAAGCGCACGCAGAAGTTGATCACGATTGTGTTTGCGAGGTCAGTTATCTGTCAACGTTTGACCTGCAGCATGTCGAAAATCACAACAAAATAGGCACTGATCCAACGCTTGGTTGAAAAAGTGCCTACTGCACCAATTTAGGTGCCTTAGTTTACGTCTGTGAAGTGTGACCCCAATGTGTGGTCACACGTTGTCATGCCCGTGGGCACTCCTTCGGCCACAGTCTAAAACGCACTGTGGGTAAAACATGGTGCAGGTGGATCCCGGGTTTTGCACAATCCGACGCAACGCTGGGATCGGTCGTATAACCAAGTCAGGAGAGTCATTGGGCGAAACTGCGCGACAGTGGTCTCAATGCTCAACTTGTGTTGGTCGATCGATACATACGATGGGTCGCTTCTGTGACTCACGTTTGCCGGAGTGTCATCTGACTAGTTTCTTCGGTACGCCAGCGCTCTTAGGTCCCACGGAAATCATATCACCACGCTACGGCCCCATGGTGACTTCGGTGCCACAAAGCTTGTGCGATGTACCTAACCGCCTTGCTTTGCTTCGTGCTTTGCCCCAACAGCAGCAAGTACCTAGGACTTACTTTTTGTTGGGAAATGAAGTGTAACACCGCTTGCCAGAAAATGCAAGCGCTTTTTTAAAATGGCAAAAAAACACCCTGCCGAAGCAGAGTGTCTTTCGTGGTATCGATGTTAGTCCATGATTTCAGAAACAACACCGGCACCAACAGTACGGCCACCTTCACGAACAGTGAACTTCGTACCTTTTTCGATCGCAACTGGGCTGATCAAATCAACTTCGAAGGTCACGTTATCGCCAGGCATAACCATTTCTACGCCATCTGGCAATTCGATAACACCGGTAACATCGGTGGTATGGAAGTAGAACTGAGGACGATAGTTGGAGAAGAATGGCGTATGACGGCCACCTTCTTCTTTAGTTAAGATATAAACTTCACCTTTGAACTTGGAGTGTAATTGGATGGAACCTGGCTTAGCTAAAACTTGGCCACGTTCAACTTGTTCGCGGTTGATCCCACGAAGCAAGACACCAACGTTATCGCCGGCTTCACCAAGATCCAAAGTCTTACGGAACATTTCCAGACCCGTAACAGTGGACTTGAGAACTTCTGGCTTCAAGCCGATGATTTCGACTTCGTCACCGATCTTAACAGTACCACGATCGATACGGCCGGAAGCAACAGTCCCACGACCAGTAATGGTGAAGACATCTTCAACAGGCATCAAGAAAGGCTTGTCAGTGTCACGAACTGGGGTTGGGATGTATTCATCAACAGTGTCCATGAGTTCTTGGATAACTTTTTCTTGTTCTGGGTCGCCTTCAAGAGCTTTGAGGGCAGAACCGCGCAGAACAGGAATATCGTCACCAGGGAAATCGTATTCGGACAAGAGTTCACGAACTTCCATTTCAACAAGGTCAGTTAATTCGTCATCGTCAACAAGATCAGTCTTGTTCAAGAAAACGATCAAGTAGTCAACACCGACCTGGCGAGCCAAAAGGATGTGTTCACGAGTCTGTGGCATTGGGCCATCAGTAGCCGCAACAACCAAGATCGCACCGTCCATTTGAGCAGCACCGGTGATCATGTTCTTAACGTAATCGGCATGCCCTGGGGCATCGATATGCGCATAGTGACGCTTTTCGGTTTCGTATTCAACGTGGGCAGTGTTGATGGTGATACCACGTTCTTTTTCTTCAGGGGCAGCATCGATAGATGCGTAGTCCTGCGCCTTAGCGAGACCCTTTTTAGCCAGTACCTTGGTGATAGCCGCGGTCAGAGTAGTCTTACCGTGGTCAACGTGCCCAATCGTACCAATGTTTACGTGGGGCTTAGTGCGTTCATAGTGTTCTTTTTCAGCCATGAAAAAACGAACCTCCTGTATTTTTGTGCAAAGTGACATAGCGCTTGCCATGTATACTCTACGTTATAGTGTACTACATTCACGCCGAATCTCCAAAGGGAAAATTTCGGCTGGAAATGAATTCCGAAAATGATTATATCTAGAATCGACGGCTTTGTAAAGGCGTACCGTCAAGTTTTTTTCATTTACAGCAAAATCCCGCCATTATGCCATATCCATCAGCTTACCGGTTTGTTCCTGTAACCAATTGAATAACGCGCGCTCTTGCGTGGTCACGGACTCAGCTTGTTGGTGCAAATAGCTGGTGGCAAAATGTTTGGGATCGTTAATGACTTGATCGATGAATGGATACAAATACCCTAATTCAAAGCGCAACGTCTCAACAGTCGCTTTCATCAACTCCGGATCATTTAACCCGATTTGGCGCTGGATCTGATCCAACACCGCCAAAAGTGTCGGATCACTTAAAACGCCTGGCAACTCGCTAGGCACCACCGCTTGTTGCGTGTGATAGCCTAACACTTCAACTTGGCGATCATCACCCACTGCCGTCAATGCATCCAGCAAGCTGATACGCACGGCTGGGTGCACATCAGCATCGACCAAGTTAGTGGCTGCCGCCGACATCAATTGCGCTTTGGGCAAACGCCCAAGGGATTGCAACATGCTTTCTTGTTCATGTGCTGAAAAGCCACCTAAATGCCGCAATTGTTTGGCCAACGTGTCGATCTCTGACGCATGTGCCGCAAGATCTGCAGTTTCAGCCGCTTCAATGCGGGCTTGGATCGCGGCTTTTTGCCCTGGTGCCACATGGTGCAACACCGCCCAAGCAAAGCGGTAATCAGGCAACGCCAATAAGGTATCGTAAATGGTGGTGGTGCCTTTTTCTGAGCTTAAAAAATCTTCCATGAACTCAGATAAGTAAGCGACAGCTTCTTGCGGTTGGTTCAACCCGTTTTGCGCTGCCACCAGCAACTTGGCCACTTCAAAGTCAGGCGCTTCTTTGAAGGCTTTTTCCAAGTGGGCGACGGCACTGGCATAATTTTGGCTATGCAGCGCGCGCGTTCCTAAAATCAAATGCCGGCTCGAGTTGTTTGGCATGGTCACAACTTTTCCCAAAACCCAGTCTCCCTTCAGATAGTACGCAACAGCACCACCAGGCAATGATCTGCTTAGAGGTGCTGTTGGGCGATTATTGGCGCTTGGCGCTGTTTTGGTTGACTTCCATGATCACAGGTAAGATCACCGGACGGCGCTTGGTTTGATCAAATAAGAAATGACTCAGATCATCGCGAACTGCTTGTTTCAAGGTGCTCCAGTCAAATTCTTTGTGGTCGAGATTCTTTTGGACTGAATCCATCACCAACTTGGCGGATTCTTGCAACAAGTCCTTGGAGGTCTTCATATAAACAAACCCGCGTGATTGGATCTTTGGATGCGCGACGACTTTCTTCTTTTTGCGATCGATGGTGACCACTGCAATAAAGATCCCGTCTTCAGCCAACATTTTGCGATCGCGCAACACGATGTTGCCGATATCGCCAACACCGATGCCATCGATCATGGTATTGCCGGCATCTGCATGCCCAGCATTGTGCATTTTGCCTTTTTCAATGGACAAAATGTCACCCATTGCTGGAATGAAAATGTGAGAATAAGGAATCCCGACTTCATGCGCGATTTCAGCATGAGCGGCCAATAAGCGGTATTCACCGATCACTGGCACCACAAACTTAGGCCGCAACAAGTTCAACATCAATTGCAAGTCTTGTTTGTTGGCGTGACCGGAGGCGTGCAAAGTGTCACTGACCGTTTTGACTTCACCACCAGCGCGGTAGATCAAATCTTTAGTACGCGCAGCCATGGTTTCCATTGCATGAGAAATGGTGGTGGTAATAAAGACCAAGTCCCCTTCGTGGATATGGATCAAGCGATGTTTGGAAGTGGCCATGCGTTGCAAGGACTTCAATGGTTCGCCCATGCGCCCAGTTTCTAAGATCACCGTTTGTTCTGGGGCTAATTCTTTCAAGTCTTTAGTCGTGGCCAAAATGTCGCTGTTGGGCAACTTGATATATTTCATCTTAATGGCAGTTTTGACGATTTTTTGCACGTCGCGACCCGTCAACACCACGCGGCGATCATTAGCCGCTGCAGCATCAAGCACTTGTTGGATCCGTTCGATGTTGGACGCCACACCGGCCACAATGATGCGCCCAGTGTGATATTTGAAGGTTTCTTTGATGGTGCCGTAAATTTCGCGTTCAGAAGCATTGGTGTAGGGTGATTCAGCATTGGCGGAATCAGACAACAGCGCCAATACCCGGTTTTCGCCGATATGGGCCAAGCGCGCCAAGTCAGTGCGATACATTGACCGCGCACTTTGGTCAAACTTGAAATCGCCAGTATAGACGATCTGCCCAGCTTGAGTTTGGATATCGATACCCAAACTACCGGGAATACTGTGCGTCGTGCGGAAGAACGATACCGACACATTGCCAAAGTCGATCACAGATTTTTCATCGATCACGTGGAAGTCTTTGAATTTTTTAGCGTCTGGGTGGCTGCTGGTGATCAACTTGGCCAACGCCACTGTTAATTCGCTCCCAAATACTGGCACTGGATGTTCTGCCAAAAAGTAGGGTAACGCCCCGATCGCATCGGCATGGCCGTGGGTCAAAAAGATTCCGGCGATGCGGTCAACATTTTCTTCTAAGTAAGTTAAGTCTGGGATCACAATATCGATCCCTAATAATTCGTTGTCAGGATATTTTAACCCAAAATCGACAACAAAAATTTGATCGTCCACTTCGACAGCATACATGTTCTTACCGTTCTCACGCACACCACCGAGGGCAACCAGATTGATTTTCGTCATGGTTTCACCTCATATTAAATTATCACCGCATTGATTCGCGGTCACGGTTTTTCCTAACAACTAGTGTACCACACCCACATGAGAAAACCTATGCTTGCCCAAGGCTCTTGAAAACTCCAACCAAACGCCACCACTTCCTTGCTTTGCGACATGAAAAAAGCCCCAAACGTTACCTCCAAAAATTGGCGGCAACGCTGGGACATGATTTCCTTGCTTATTTCTGCTTGGCAAATGCCTGCCACTTTGGCACCATTTGCCACAACACGACTGCCGCAATCAGTACCAACACTGTCGCAACACCCATTGCCCAGTGCATGCCAGAAATAAACCACTGCGGATGACTGGCTGGAAACGTCACGACGCGCTGATTGGCAATGGCACTCATTTGCGCAAACAAAATCGTCGTGGTCACACTTGTGCCTGCGACCATGCCAAGATTGCGCGCCAACGCATTGAAACTGCCAGCCACGCCGAGTTGCGCTTTTGGCACCACTGACATCACCAAGTCTCCGATCGGGGATTGGAAGATCCCACCGCCGATCCCTAATAATACGGTGATCCCAATAAATACCCATAACGGACTGCTTAACGTCAAAAACCAATACGCGCCACTGCCAATACCCACGATTGCCACGCCGACTAACGCCACGACTGCCACGTTCAACTTATCTGCTAATATCCCACCAAGCGGCGCGCAAAACACCATCATCAGCGGATACAGCGTCAACAAAGCGCCCGCTACACCAGGCGTCAAATGCAGCGCATCTTCCAAGTAAAACGGCATCAACACGGTGGTGAAAAACTGCGCCATAAACACCAAAAATACCGTCAAAACGCCAAGGGTGAAGATCTGATTGTGAAAAATCGTCAACGCCAATAGCGGCACGTCAGTATGCGCCTCACGCCAGAAAAACCCGCCTAAAGCGACGATTGCCACCAATAACGACCCCCAAACCAGCGGGGCGCCAAACCCATCTGTTTGACTGAGATTCAGCCCCCAAAACCCAGCGGCGATCGCTAAGCCTTGTAGTAGCGCCCCTAACCAATCAAAGCGCTGCGGCATCCCCACACCATTGCCCATGGCCCAAAGTGCTAACGCTAACGCCACCAACCCAAATGGCACATTGATCCAAAACAACACCGGCCATTGCGCCACTGACAACACCAAGCCCCCGACTGCTGGGCCAGCGACGCTACCTAATGCCACGAATGTGCCGACAAACCCCATTGCCTTGCCGCGCTCTTGGGCGTCAAAGCTTGACGTCACAATGCCATAAGTGTTGGCCAAAGTCATCGCCGCACCAGTGACTTGTACCATGCGCGCAAAGATCAAAAAGCCAAACCCCAAATCAATCCCCGCCAGCATCGAGCCCATGATAAAGCCCCCAGTACCCCATTTAAAGATGCGTGGTTTGCCGATCACATCCCCGAGTTTGCCAAACGGCAGCAACAGCGCGCTGAGCACGATCAAATAAACTGACGTCGCCCAAACCATCCGGCTGGCAGGCACGGCCAAGCTTTTGGCCATCACAGGCACAGCGATGTTCACTACTGAGCCATCCAAGTTCGTCATAAACGCGAAAAATCCCAGTGCGGTCAACGCCCACCAACGCCTTGCGTGTGCGATTTCCATGCCAATTCCTTCTTCCTTTCCCCCAAACTTGAGCCCATTATAACAAAGGTCTGGCAAAAAAGCTGAGTTGACACTTGGCGGTCCAATTCAGGGTTTTCGGCACAAAAAAAACACCTAGGAAAAATTTTCCCAGGTGCTGGTTTTTTAAAATTAACGACGCAAGCCTAAAGACTTGATCAAGTCACGGTAACGGGTGATGTCTTTGTTGCGCAAGTAGCGTAACAAGTTACGACGTTGGCCGATCTTCTTCATCAAACCAACATATGAATGATGATCTTTATGATGCACATCCAAGTGATCGTTTAAAGCCAAGATGTCAGCAGTCAAAACGGCGATTTGGACTTCTGGTGAGCCAGTGTCGCCTTCGTGACGGGCATACTTTGCGATGATTTCGTTCTTTTGCGTTTGTGAAATAGCCATGAGTTATTTCCACCTTTCAATTATAATTGCCTGAGACTGAGAATTGCGCGGTGAACCGCAAAGCTAAGTGACAGGTTCAAAAGTACTTGTTAACTTTACAAGACTGCTGCGCAGAATGCAAGTTTTTTCCGCGATGCGACTGGGAAAAATGGTATCAAGCAATTTTCCTTTACGGTTTGTGTTGCAATGCTTTCTAGGCTTGGGTATAATGTTTGCTGTTGAAGCAAAAACCATGGTATCAACTAATAAACTCCGGAGGTGAACCTCATGCCACAAATCAAATCTGCTATCAAGCGTGTGAAGACTCAAGAAGCTTCACGCCAAGCTAACGCAGCGCAATCCAGCGCTTTGCGTAGCACGATCAAGAAGTTCAAGGCTGCCCAAGCAAATGGTGCTGACAACGCTGCTGACTTACTTAAAGAAGCAACGCGCGCCATCGATAAGGCCGAAACCAAGGGCTTGATCCACAAAAACAAAGCCGGCCGCGATAAGAGCCGTCTTTCCGCATTACTGAACAAGTAATCCGGATGCTTCGCTTCGGCGGAGCTTTTTTATTGCCAAAAATGCGACCCCACTTCTCAGTGCGGTCGCATTTTTTTAGGTGCGGCTAGCGGCGTATTGTAACACAAATAACTCAAACGCCAATTCTTTGTTCACTTGGCCGGTTTTCATGTTCGCTTCAGTATCGACCAAGCCCAAATACGCTTGGCGCAACGCCGTCGGATCCAAATGTCCCGCACTGCGCCAAGCCAATTTCACCCGGTAAGGATGGACTTTAAGCGTTTGGGCCACACTGCCTTGACTGTAGCCTTTTTTGGCGAGGATCTGCACTTGCAGCAACAAGCGAAATTGGCTGATCAATAAGGAATTTAAGCGGATCGGTTCTTCTTTTTGTAATAACAAGTCGCGGTAGATACTCAGCGCTTGGGTGACATTTTTGGCCAGCACGGCACTGACCAGATCAAATACCCGATCAGATAACTGCTTTGGCACCAGTTGCGAGACTGCCTCAGCGTCTAGCGTGGCCCCATTGGCCGCATACAAAGCCAACTTAGGCAATTGCGCCATCATCACTGAGTAATCGGCGTTACTGCGCTGTGCCAATGTCGCAATGCCATCTGGGGTGACGGTGATTTTTTGTTGGCGCAAGGCATTGGCGACAGCCGTTTTGGCTGCCCGCTCATCTAGTGGTGTCAGATCCACGATCACCGCAGACTTTTTCAACGCTTTAGTCAAGCGCTTGCGCTCATCTAACTTGGCATAAGGCGCCACTAATACCATGATCGTCGACGCTACTGGGGCTTTGAAATAAGCCGTCAAAGCGTCCAGGTCATGCACGATCTTGCCAGCGGCTTTTTCGCCAGTTAAGAAATACGGGTCTTGGATGACCACTTCGCGATAGTCACCAAAAAAAGGCGGTGACGCCGCGTCATCTAATGCCACTGCCACCGGCGTTTGGCGCATATCATAAGTGGCAAAATTCATCGTCATTTCCGCTTCCGGGATCAAGGCTTTCAAGACGGATAAGGCTTGTTGTTGCAGGGCTGATTCCGTGCCTAATAACACCACCAGCGGCGGTTGATGAGCGGCTAAACTTTGCACAAATTCAGGGACTTGCATGCCCGTCCTCCTTTAAAAATTGATGCAGCTGGCCATTTTGGACCCAAATCATCCCACTAGTCGCGGTGTTGAACCAAGGATCACCGGCAGCTTCTAGCGTGGCGATGGTTTGTGGCGTGGGATGGCCGTAACGATTGTTGACGCCAGCTGAGATCAACGCGGCTTTGAGGTGCCATTGGGCGATAAAAGCGGGACTGGAGCTGGTACTTGAGCCGTGATGGCCAACTTTTAAATAATCGACAGCTAAATGCTGCGGGATCAACTCACGCGTTTCCACGTTGCTATCCGCATCCCCCATCAACAACCAATTGCTGTTATCTATCTTACCATACAGCACGATCGAATCTGCGTTTTTCTCAGTGGCAGTGGCGGCTTTTGGCGCCACCACTTGCATGGTCAATTGCCCCGCTTTGACCGTATCGCCAGCTAATACCGTTTGCCATCGGCTGACTTGGCCTTGGGCAGCTTTTTGGATCACCGGCTGATCAACGGCCAAAGGCGTTGAAACCAAGGTCTTCACCGGGAGCTGTTTCGTCAACACCGCCGCGTCGCCTACATGATCGGCGTCAGCATGCGTCAACACCAAAGTATCCAAGTGGTTATAACCGCGCGCATATAAATAATTGACGATCACCCGTAGCGCTGGCGGATTGGCGCTGGTGCCAAAAAGACGCCCGCCAGTATCGATCAACATCGTGCCTGAGCGGTTCGCCCCTTCGATCAAAATCGCATCCCCTTGCCCCACATCAAAAACGATCACCCGACTTTGCGGATGCCAGTTCGCCCCAATATAAGCCAAGCCTAACCACACGATGAAATATCGCAAGCGATGACGGGCCGTGCTAAGCAAAAAAATCACCACCCCAACGATCGCCCAAGCGGCAGGCACTGCCCCAAAGACGACTAAGCCTGGCAAATTTGCCAACCTTGACAAGCCGCTTTCGCCTTGCGTCAGCGCCCACTCTAACCCGTTGGTCAATCCAGTATGCGGCAAGATCACCACCACGACTAACAGCGGCATCACCGCCAGTTCAAATATCGGCATCAACAGCCAGTTGAACCAGCCACTGAGCAAATGGATGCGATAGGTTTGGGCCACGACCACTGGCATGCTGGTCCCAACTAAGCGCCACGCCAATTGCCATGCCGGCATTTCCGGCAACAACATCAACACCCCAGTCAATAAATAAGTCAACTGGCCGCCAAAGGTGTGCAACACCAGCGGCCGCCACAGCAAATTACCGGCTAATACCAGCGCAAAAACATCAATAGTGCCAAGATTCAAATGCAAGCGACTGTTGATCCCCAAACCCACCCGCATCCACACTGCGCGCAAAATGCCAGCACCTGGCGGAATCAAAATCAACAGTGCCGGTAAGGTGACGATCAACGCCCAATCGATAGCTCCTTTGGGGATGCGCAACCGATCGCTTAACCAATAGATCGCCCCGATCATGGCAAACAAATGCACTCCAGAAACCGAAAATAAATGAAAGATCCCCAGCGCGATAAAGGTTTGCCGCATGCCGTCAGCATCCCCATCCACTTGACCCAACAACAAACCTTTGGCATAGCGGCTGACGTGTGGTGGCAAGCTGGCGATATGGCGCACTAACTTGGCGCGCAATCCAAACAATTTTTCCCCCAAAGTCTGAGCTGGGCGTACTTGCCAAACTAGGCTTTCAGTCGGTTGTTGAAACGCCTGATGAGTTTGCGCCCAGGCATAATTGGCATAATCAAATTCATATTGATTGCGCGCCTTAGTCAACGGCTCTGGCGCTTTGGTTACCGTGACGATCACTGGATCGACTAACTGCCGCAATTGATCCGCCACCGCTGGGGTAACATTGGCACTGCCAGCAGTCACCACCCCATTGCTTGCCGTGCCGGTGTAGCGCACAAAGGTGTCAGTGATTGTCCAGCTAGTCGGCATCACCAAAATTTGGCCTTGAGGCAGAAGTGGCGCCTGTTGCACCTGCTGTTCGTGATACCCCACCAACCCGCCACCAAGTAGGGCCACCACTAACCACCAGCCCACTAGTGGCCAGGTTTTGTATCCAGTCCAGCCAAGCAGTGGGATGGCGACCCAAGCTGGCCCGACAAAAATCAAAATACCCGCTAAAAAACCGGCGGCAAGCGGCCAAATACGCCCATTCATGGCCCCACCGTCACAAATGGGGCTAATTTTTCAAAAGTTTTATCCCCGATACCAGACACTGACTTCAAGTCATCGATGGTTTGAAAACCGCCATTGGCATCACGGTAAGCGATAATATCTTCGGCTTTTTTGGGCCCGATGCCACTTAGCGTTTGCAACTCTTCTAAAGAAGCGGTATTCAAATTCACCAACGCCTCGCTGCCGCTAGGACTCCCCACTGGTCCGCCAGGTGCTTGCGGCGCTGCAGGTGTGGCAGTAGGCGTTTGGCCGATCACTGGGATCAACAGACTTTCTTGATCATGGGCGATAGCCGCCAGATTGATCGCTGCGACATCAGCATTTGCCGCCAACCCACCCGCAGCTTTCACCACCGCATCCCAGCGCGTGGTGGTGCCATCCACTGGATAAAGTCCAGGATGGACCACTGCCCCTTTGATCTCGACATAACCAGCTTGCGCGACGCGACTAGCGCTGGCATTTTGCGGCACACTGGATGACGTGCTGGCAGCCGCTACACTGGCAGATTCGGCCACTGGCGCCAGATCATTACCGGTAGGAGCACTTTGCCCTTGCCACCAAATAAAGCCAATGCCGCCTAATGCCAACAACGCGATGACGCCATATTGTTTCGCCCAAAGCTTAAGTTGTTCCATCGCCGATCCCTCCTTACTAATAAATTTTGCAAAAGCAGGTGGGTTTGATACAGCACTCAGTAAATTTTAATCAAAAAAATCACGTCATCTCTTTGAGCAAAGATGACGTGACTGTCAATTAACGGGTTTGCAAGTAGGTTAAGGCGTCTTGCAACGTGTGCACCGGAACGATCTTCATCGTACTGTGCAATTGTTCAGCAGTTTTTTTAGCGACTGCATAGTTATTTTGATAATTTGGATCAAGCTTCAACAGCTTTTTAGTCGGCGGATCATTAGGCGCAAAAAACACTTTAGCATGTTCTTTATTGGCCATATAAACTTTCTTATCGATCCCGCCGATCTGACCGACTGTGCCATTGGCATCGATGGTGCCAGTGCCGGCGATATTTTGCCCATGGCGCCAGTTTGAGTGGGTGATCTGCGTGTAAGTTTGCACCGCAAACATCAACCCCGCACTCGGCCCGCCAATGGCCCCGGCATCGATCGAAACTTTAGGGGTCGTGGTGGTTTTGGTATTTTCGGTCAAGGTAATGCCGATGCCAGCCTTTTTTGAACCAGGTAGTTGCATCAACTTGCCGCTGGCGTGATGCGTCTGGCCTTTGTGCAAATAAGTCAAGGTGATCTGATCCCCCACTTTGCGCTGTTGGATCGCTTTGACATACGCATCGGCGCTTAGATAGTGTTTGCCATCCAGTTGGGTGATGGTGTCGCCTAACGCAAGCTTGCCTGCAAACGGTGAGCCTTTAAGCACACTCATGACATAAATGCCTAAGTGGTCAATGGTATAAGGCATTTTAGCGGCTTTAAACGCTGCCGCAACGGCATTATCCGCAGCAGACTTAATGTAGTAGCGTTGCAGCTCATCATATTCTTCACTGGAGTCATCCCCCATTAAGTCAGTTTTAGCCTCAACTTCAGAATAAGGCTGCAACTTGGCCCATAACAACACTGCCGGAGTGGCAGGCCCAACGACGCCCACGGTAGTCAGCATGTAGCTGCCTTTATGGGTGTCTTTCATGCCGGCGACTTTAACGTATGGCTTGAGGGATTCAGCAGAACCTGGTACTTCCACATACTTGCCTGTTGGCCAAAAGCAAAACCAACCCAGGGTCACGACCAATACCGCGATCAGTGCCCACCAGCGTTTACGCATGGGCATCCCCACCTAACTTTTGCCGCAGCGCGGCGGCGATATTGGCTGGGACCATTTGCGATACATCCGCGCCGAAGCTGGCCACTTCTTTGACCATGCTAGACGACAAGTTGCGGTATTTGGGGTCAGCCAACAAAAATACGGTTTCGACTTGCGGGGCCAATTGGGTGTTGATGGTTGCCACATCCGCTTCGTAATCAAAATCCCGCGAGCTGCGCAAACCACGCACCATGTATGTGGCGCCAAGCGACTGGGCAAAAGCCACAGTCAATTGATGCGGCAGCGCCACCACGTTGACATTTGGCAGATCTGCTACCGCCGCTTTGATCAGCGCCTGCTTTTCATCAGCACCAAATAGCGGGTGTTTGTTGCTATTGGTCATACAAGCGATGGTCACTTCATCAAACAGGGCCGCGGCGCGTTTGACCGTATCCAAGTGGCCATTGGTAAACGGATCAAAACTCCCTGGAAAAATGGCTTTGCGACTCATTTTGCCACCGCCTTTTGTAAAATCAGCACTTGCGCGACGCCGTAAGTTTGATGGCGCAAAATATCATAACCGGCAATACTTTCAGGGTACTTGAGATCCAAGCCGGTTTCTAACAACACCATGCCATCAGGCGCCAACAAGTCCAACGTCAAAAAGTCGTTGAGCTGATCCAACACCGCTTGTTTGGCATAAGGCGGATCCGCCATGATCAAATCAAAATGATGCCCAGCCAAATTCTTCATCGCCTTATCCACTGGCGCTTTGATCACAGTGAAGCGATCGGCGGCATGGGTTTTGTCGAGGTTTTGGTGGATGGTTTTGATTGCCGCATATTGGCGATCGACTAACGTGCCATGCGCCATTCCGCGAGACACGGCTTCGATCCCTAACGCGCCAGTGCCAGCGTATAGATCTAAGACTTCACCGCCGTCAAAGAAAGGCCCGATCATGTTGAACATCGACTCTTTGACTTTATCAGCAGTGGGCCGCGTCAAGTTGCCAGGCACTGCTTCAAGCTTCAACCCGCGAAAGGCTCCGGTGATCACGCGCATTAGGCTTCCTCCTGGACAGCTTTTTTCAGCCGATTCATCGCAGTATCTGCATCTGGTCCATATTCAGTGGCGATTTCTGGGCGCATCGACACTTGCGTCGCCCGCACAAAGCGCAACTTTTGCAACTTGGCTTGCGTGGCGTCGACTTGGTCTTGATCCAAATACAAATACACATATTTCATTTTCTTTGAGACATACATCACAGTGCCGTAATGGCGCAAAGCGCGGATCTGTTTGAGCGAATAGACCCACACCACTAAGCCGACACGTTTGGTGACTGCCAACATATTTTTCACCTGCTTAATCTTTAGCGACGGGTTTCAAGACTGCCAACAGTTCATGGCTTTGTACCAAGTCGCCAGCTTCCACATACAAATGCTCGATGCGACCAGTAAATGGCGCATGCACCGTGGTTTCCATCTTCATGGCTTCCGTGACGAACAAGTCGTCACCAGCTTCAACAGTTTGACCACTTTCAACGGCGATGGATACGATGCGACCACCCATTGGCGCGCCGATCTGGTTCTTGTTAGTCGGCTCTGCCAGTTGATGGGCGGAAGTAGAGTGTTGGCTCTTGGCATCTTGGACTTGGATCTCTTGTTTTTGCCCGTTGATCGTGAAATACAGCGTCCGCATACCCATCGCGTCAGGTTCACCAATGGCATCCAAGCGCATGATATACATGATCCCAGGACGTACGGCCACATGTACCGTTTCGCCTAAGCGCATGCCTTGGAAATACGTGGGCGAATCCAACGTCGTCACTGGCCCGTATTTGGTGTGGTCTTGTTGATATTTGGCAAACACTTCTGGGTACAAGATCGCTGACAACACATCTTCTGGCTTAGGATCGGTTAACCCATTTTCGATCAATTGTGCCTTCGCCGCTTCAAAATCCACTGGCTTGGCCAAAGAACCTGGACGCACCGTTAAGGGCTTTTGACCTTTGAGGATCTTTTCTTGTAACGGATGTGGAAAGCCGCCTGCAGGTTGCCCAAGGTCGCCTTTAAAGAAGCTGACCACAGATTCTGGGAAGTCGATGGTTTCGCCATGATCCAACACATCTGCTGGTGTCAAGTGATTTTGCAACATGAACAACGCCATGTCACCGACCACTTTGGAACTTGGCGTGACTTTGACAATATCGCCAAACAAGTCATTGACTTGTTGATACATTTGCTTAACGGCACCAAAGTCCGACAAGCCCATGGACTTGGCTTGTTGTTGTAAGTTGGAATATTGGCCACCAGGCATTTGTACCGTGTAAATATCCGTCAATGGACCTGAGACCCCATTGGCAAAATCAGCGTAGTACGGGCGAATGCTTTGGAAATAAGAATCCAGTTTTTGCGCGTGATCGATGTCGATCTCAGGTTGGCGTTCAGTATTGGCCAACGCGTAATACAAGGATTCCATTGAAGGTTGGCTAGTGGTACCAGAAAATGCAGACTGCGCCACATCCACAATGTCCACACCTGCATTGACGGCTTGCACATAAGTGGCGACACCGTTACCAGTGGTGTCATGCGTATGCAAATGGATCGGCACGTCGACGGCGTCTTTTAATGCTGAAACTAACGCATAGCCGGCTTCTGGCTTTAATAACCCAGCCATATCCTTGATCGCCAAAATATCCGCGCCGGCATTGACTAATTCTTTAGCCAAGTTGACGTAGTAAGGCAGGTTGTATTTAGGATGGGTGTCCCCTAAAATGTCACCGGTGTAACACAGCGTGGCTTCTGCCAGCTTGCCAGTTTCTTTGACGGCATCAATGGAGTGGGTCAATTGTGGGACCCAGTTCAAAGAATCGAAAATTCTAAAAACATCGATCCCGTCTTTGGCGGCAGTTTGAATGAATTGACGGATCACATTGTCGGGGTAGTTTTGATACCCAACGGCATTACTGCCGCGGAACAACATTTGCAACAACGTATTGGGCATGGCTTTGCGCAATAAGGCCAAGCGATGCCATGGATCTTCTTTCAAGAAGCGATATGCCACATCAAACGTCGCCCCGCCCCACATTTCCATGGAGAACAAATTCGGCAACCCATTGGCCATATCTGGCGCCACCCGCAACATATCTTGGGTGCGCATCCGCGTCGCAAATAAGCTTTGATGTGCATCGCGGAAAGTGGTGTCCGTCAATAAGACTTGTTTGTGGTGTAAGACCCAATCCGTGACTGCTTTTGGGCCTTGGTCTTTCAACAGCTGTGGCAAGCCGCCAGTCGTCGCTGGCCACTGTAAGGGACGTTGTGGGAATTGATGTTGATAATGCCAATCTGGGTAATATTTTTGCTCATGGCGTTCCACACCAGGAAAGCCGTTGACAGTGATCTCGCCCACATAAGCTAATAACTCACTAGAGCGCGAGCGTACTGGCCGCAAGTTGAACAGCTCTGGCGTGTTGTCGATGAAGGTGGTTTCAGCCGCCCCAGCTTGGAAGGTCGGATGATCCAACACATTTTGTAAGAATGGCAAATTGGTTTTAACGCCAGTGATGCGATATTCACGCAAGGCGCGTTGCATTTTGCGCACTGCGCCGCCAAACGTCGCCGAATGCACTGAAGTTTTGACCAATAAGGAATCAAAATAAGGCGAAACCACTGCCCCGGCATACGCATTGCCGACATCCAAGCGCACCCCTAAGCCACCTGGCGAGCGGTAAGTGGAAATAGTGCCAGTATCTGGCATGAAGTTGTTGGCTGGGTCCTCAGTGGTGATCCGGCATTGGATCGCCGCGCCGCGGAAGGTGATGTCTTTTTGTTGTGGAAAATGTAGATCTTTGTAGAGATCTGCGCCGTCTGCCACCCGCAGTTGCGATTGGACAATATCGGCGTCAGTGATCAATTCCGTGATGGTATGTTCGACTTGGACACGTGGGTTGACTTCAATGAAGTAGAAGTTTGACCCTTCAACTAAAAATTCAACCGTCCCAGCATTTTCGTAATGCAGCGAGCTCATCAATTGCACCGCGGCATCACAAATTTGTTGCCGTAATGCGATCGGCAAACCGATTGCTGGGGCAATTTCGATGACTTTTTGATTGCGGCGTTGCACGGAACAATCGCGTTCAAACAAATGGATCAAATGCCCGTGTTGATCGCCTAATACTTGCACTTCGATATGCTTGGCGGATTTAATGTACTTTTCAACATACATCCGGTCGTCGCCAAAACTGGCTTTGGCTTCATTGACCGCGTTTTGGTAAACTTCGCGCAATTCACTTTCAGAATGTACGATGCGCATCCCTTTGCCACCGCCACCACTAGCCGCTTTAAGCATTACTGGGAAGCCGTGTTTTTGGGTGAATTCAAGGATCTCATTGAAATCTCGCGTTGGTTCCGGCGTGCCTGGGATCGTCGTCAATCCGGCTTTTTGCGCGGCTTCTTTGGCGGCTACTTTGTCGCCAAAAATATCCAGCAATTCCGAGCGTGGACCAACAAAAGTCAAGCCGGCAGCGCGAACTTTACGAGCGAATTCAGCATTTTCAGATAATAAGCCGTAGCCGGGATGGATCGCATCCGCACCGGATAATTTTGCGATGCGAATAATGTCGTCCATATCCAAATAAGCGGCGATCGGCGCCAATCCAGCCCCTACTTGATAAGCTTCTTGCGCTTTGAAGCGATGGATCGCCAATTCATCTTCTTTGGCAAAGATGCCGACGGTTTTTAAACCGAGTTCTTCAGCCGCGCGGAAGATCCGAATCGCGATCTCCCCACGGTTTGCGACTAACACTTTATGCATGCTTACGCCTCTTTCTTCACTTTTGCGCGCTGTTGTTGCGCACTAATATTTAACATAATGCCGATCGCGGCACTGAGCACTAACATACTCGAGCCCCCGTAGCTGATAAAAGGTAGCGTCACCCCAGTCACTGGGATCAACCCTAAAACTGCCCCAACGTTAAAAACCGTTTGGATCAGCATCATCGTTGCGATCCCATAAGCGATCAACGCTTGATACGTATGTTTGGCCCGCACCCCGAGCAAATAAAAGCGCAGGATCAAATAAAAGATCAACCCGACGACCACCATCGCTCCGATCACCCCAAGTTCTTCGGCGATCACGGCTAAGATGAAGTCAGTGTATGGTTCGGGAATATAACCAAGTTTTTGACTGGAGTTGCCTAAACCGACGCCAAAAAAACCACCATGGGCAATGGCGACCAAGGAGTTCACCACTTGATTGCCTTCAAGCTTGCGCATCGCAAATGGATGCACGGCAGCCAATAAGCGCCGCACCCGATAAGAATGTTGCCAAGCTTTGGGGAACGACACATGGGTCAACACCCAATACCCAGCAAAAAGCAACGCCGCCAACAAGCCGACCCAAGACACGCCATAACGCATTTTGATGCCGCTGGCTGCCAGCATCACCACGGTAATGCCTAAAATGATCGCCGCGCCACCAGTATCAGGTTCGGCAAACACCAAAATGATACAAGCGCCGACTAAAAATAATGGCTGACCAAATTGCTTAAAAGAAAAATCTGGATCTAATAGTGTTTGTTGGCGACTGGAAAACATATGCGCCAAATACACGATCACCGTCATTTTCGCTAATTCAGTCGGCTGGATGTTGATCGGGCCTAATTGGATCCAAGCCGTGGCGCCATTGATCGCGGCGCTGGGCCGGAAATGACTCAACACCGTCAAGTAGATCAATAAGCTGAACGTCACGATCCACAAGAAAAGCTGCGCGCGCGGATGCGTGAACACATCCAACTTGAAGTAATAAAAAAACACAGCGATCAATAATCCCACCAGTACAAACGCTAGCTGTCGGATCATTGCCGACGTTTCCGCTTGCCCATATTGGGTTTTGATCCAGTAGGCGCTGGCAGAATAAACCATCACCACGCCGATCGCGATCAATACAAGGTATGGGACTAAAATGTAATAGTCCAAATAACGCAGCTTCTTCACAACCAAATCGCCCTTTCGTGGCAAAGTTGAATTAATTATATCACATCCCCTTGAAAACGCAGGCGACGAGTCGCAGCTGTGAATCCTCATCATTTTACCATTGTTTTCAGGAAAATTCCGTAAAAATAGCTAAGTTCATGATGATCGTCGCAATTAAATCCGAACTCACCATTGCCAACGGTTGTAGTTGTCAGTTTAAAACCGAACTAATTTCAATTAATTACGATTATTTTAGTTAATATCCGATTTACTTTAACAAGTTGGCTGGCACAGGCAGGCTGAAGGTCGCGTTTGAACTGCTTTTTCAAAAAATATTTTAAAAAGGGGTTGCTTTTTGGTGAGGGAGCGATTAAAGTTAGTTTCAACAAATGGCAATGACGAGATAAGTAAAACGGAATACGTGCAAAGAGAGTCGACGTTTGGTGCAAGTCGATCACGCTGATCGTTTGAAAATGGTCTTCGAGCCAGTGATGTGGCGAACAAGTTGCAAGCCGTGTCCGGGAGCGCCCGTTAAAGCGCTAAGGTATTTATGCTTGTGTGAGCATTCGTACCTGATGAGTGGTCGCTAGTGATAACGATCAAAACAACGGGTGGTAACACGACATGTCGTCCCGGATCCAACTAAAATGTTGGATCCGGGATTTTTTTATCCCCGCGATCAGGCCGGCCAGCCAGCTGCACCACTCCAATACTGCATCACACGCCAAAAAAATCTTATGAGGTGCTTAACATGTCAGAAAACCAATATCGCTTCGAAACCTTACAACTTCACGCCGGCCAAGAAGAACCAGATCCTGCCACCGGCGCTCGGGTCACCCCGATCTATCAAACCGCCAGTTTCGTTTTCAAAGATGCCAAACAAGCTGCCGATCGCTTCGCTTTGCGTGATCCCGGCAACATCTATGGCCGCTTGACCAACTCCACCAACGCCGCTTTAGAAGCGCGTGCTGCAGCCCTTGAAGGCGGCACCGCGGCAATTTCTTTAGCCTCTGGTGCTGCGGCAGTGACGGCTGCCGTCCTTAACGTCACGGAAGCCGGCGACAATATCGTCGCTGCTTCCACACTTTATGGCGGCACAGTTGAATTATTCTCTGAAACCTTAAAGAAATTAGGCATCACCACCACGTTTGTCGACCCTGATGATCCCCAAAACTTTGAAGATGCCATTGATGACCATACCAAAGTGGTGTTCTTCGAATCTTTAGGCAACCCTGCCATCAACATTGTTGATTTTGAAAAAGTCACCGCTTTGGCCCACAAGCATGGCGTGTTGGTGATTGTCGATTCCACTTTTGCCACCCCATATTTGATCCGACCATTTGATTATGGCGTGGATGTGATCGTGCATTCTGCTACCAAGTTTATCGGCGGCCACGGCGCCACATTAGGCGGTTTGGTGATCGAAAATGGCAAATTTGATTATGCCGCCAGCGGTCGCTACCCAGGCTTCACCACCCCTGTGGCATCTTATAACGGGATCATTTGGAAAGACCTTGGTGCGGCAGCCTTCACGACCAAGATCCGCGCAGAACACTTGCGCGACACTGGCGCAACGCTTTCACCACAATCGGCTTGGTACTTACTGCAAGGCTTTGAGACCTTGAGCTTGCGGGTGGAACGCCATGTTGAAAATGCTCGCAAAGTCGTGAAGTTCTTAGAGGACAACCCCAAGGTCGCTTGGGTATCCTACCCAGAAGCTAAGGGCTCCAAGTATGCGGATTTAGCCAAGAAGTATTTTCCTAAAGGCTCAGGTTCCATTTTCACTTTCGGTTTAAAAGCCGGCCGTGATGGGGCGATCACTTTGATCAACCACCTAAAGCTGTTCAGCTTGTTAGCTAACGTCGGTGATGCCAAGTCCTTGATCATCCACCCTGCTTCCACCACCCATGCGCAATTAAGCGACGAACAGCTCAAAGAAGCTGGTATCACCCCTGATTTGATCCGCGTTTCTATCGGGATCGAAAACATTGACGATATCCTCGATGATTTGAAGCAAGCCCTTGAATTCGTCGACTGATTGCCACTGACCAAAAGCGCCAACCCACGTGCCCCCGTGAGTTGGCGCTTTTTTGATGCAACAAAAAAAGCCTTCAGGAAAATTTTCCTGAAGGCTTTGAGTTGAAAGCATTTAATTAGTTCGTGGCTTTCTTCTTTTTCTTGTCGGACTTTTGACGTTCGTTGGTGTTCAGGATCTTTTTGCGTAAACGCACAGATTCTGGTGTCACTTCACAAAGTTCGTCTTCGTTCAAGAATTCAATGGATTCTTCAAGCGACAAATGCTTAGGCGTCTTGATAGCAGCCGCGTGGTCTTTACCAGAAGCACGGGTGTTGGTCAAGTTCTTACCTTTTGTCGCGTTAACGGCGATATCCATTTCACGAGAGTTGGCGCCGACGATCATGCCTTCGTAAACTTCTGTGCCGGCATCGATGAACAATTGGCCACGGTCTTCGATGGATTGCAACGAATAAGTGGTGGCTTGCCCAGCGTTGATGGAAACCAAGGCACCAGTGGTACGGCCAGGTTCCCAGTTGCGAACAACTGGCAAGTATTTTTCAAAGGTGTGGTTCATGATCCCGTAACCACCAGTAGAAGATAAGAATTCAGTGGAGTAGCCGATCAAGCCACGAGAAGGTGCAAGGAAAGTCAAGCGGGTTTGACCGTTGCCTTCGTTTTCCATGTTCTTCATTTCACCTTTGCGTTGCGCCATGGCATCGATGATCGTCCCAGTGTATTTTTCTGGGGTATCGATTTGAACTTCTTCAAATGGTTCGCAAAGCTTGCCATCGATTTCGCGATAGATTACTTCAGGACGACCCAATTGTAATTCAAAGCCGGCACGACGCATTTCTTCAACTAAGATGGACAAATGCAATTCGCCACGACCAGATACCATCCAAGCACCGGCTTGGTCAGTGTCATCAACCCGCAAGGAGACATCAGTTTGCAACTTAGAGCGCAAGTAGTCTTCGATCTTACGGGCAGTGACTTTGTCGCCTTCACGGCCGGCAAAAGGTGAGTCGTTTTGCAAGAACATCATTTGCAGTGTTGGTGGATCGATGCGTAAGATCGGCAAAGCATCTGGGTGGTTGGCATCAGCAACAGTTTCGCCGACATAAATGTCATCCATCCCAGAAACCGCGATCAAATCACCAGATTTGGCGGTTTGCACTTCCACACGCTTCAAGCCAAAGAACCCAAAGATCTTAGTGACCCGGAAGTTCTTCTTGGAGCCGTCAAGCTTCAACACCGTCACGGAGTCCCCAACAGAAATACTGCCGCGGAACACCCGACCGATCCCGATACGACCAACATAATCGTTGTAGTCCAACATGGAAACTTGGAACTGCAAAGGTTCGTCAGAAGTGTCTTCTGGTGCTGGAATGGTTTTGACGATGGTGTCAAATAAAGGCACCATGGTGTGTTCTTGATCAGCCGGATCGTCAGAATAAGAGCTGGTGCCGTTGATGGCAGAAGCATAAACGATCGGGAATTCAAGTTGAGATTCATCAGCGCCAAGGTCGATGAACAATTCAAGCACTTCGTCAACAACTTCAGCAGGACGTGCGCCTGGGCGATCGATTTTGTTAATGACAACGATCGGCGTCAAGTGTTGTTCCAAGGCTTTTTTCAAAACAAAGCGAGTTTGTGGCATGGTGCCTTCAAAAGCATCCACAACCAATAACACGCCATCGACCATTTTCATGATCCGCTCAACTTCGCCACCGAAGTCCGCGTGTCCTGGGGTATCCACGATATTGATAGTGGTATCCCCATATTTAACTGCCGTGTTTTTGGACAAGATCGTGATCCCACGTTCCTTTTCGATCGCATTGGTATCCATAGCGCGGTCTTGAAGGTTAATGTGTTCGTCCAAGGTGTCTGATTGTTTCAGCATTTCGTTGACCAAGGTGGTTTTACCGTGATCGACGTGGGCAATAATCGCAATGTTCCGAATATCGTCGCGAGTCTTCAAATGTTCTACTTCCTTTCGAGGTGGTGCAACTATTTAATCATAAAAAAACGTGCCGACATCGACACAGTATCCGATTTGAAATTATAGCACAAAACAACCACGCGTGTCATAATTTTCAGAAAATAAATCTAAGGGTTCATTAAAGTCATGATCTGCGCATGCGCTTTGGGCATCGCTGCCACTACCACACCAGGGGTCAACAATGCCAGCGCGTCGCCGTTTGGCCGTGTCACTTGCAAGCCAAATGCCGCCCCGATCGCCATGCCAGCAGCCACATCCCAAGGTTGCAAATAGGAAATATAGCCGACTTGTTGGCCTAATGCCACCGATTTAAACTCAATGCCGGCACTGCCTAACAATCTTGGCCCAGCAGATGCCAACGCAATGTCAGCCACATGCAAGCGATTGTTGATCAACATCGGGCCGTTGACCCCTAACAAGCCATCGGCTAATGGCAAGTCTTGCGGATGCGACAATGGCTTATCGTTTAGCATTAAAGGAAAATCCGGGCCGCCTACGATCAACTCATCGCGCCACACATCTAAAATCGCCCCATATACAGGCACGCCATCGACATAAACGCCGATCATTACGGCAAAGTTGGCTTTTTGCTTGACGAAATTCATCGTGCCATCGATCGGATCGATAATAAACACCAAACCTTTGAGCCGATCGATCTTGGTTTGCTGGCCTTCTTCGCCTTCAATATGGGCCTGTGGATAGGCTTGTTGGATCTGCGCCACTAAAAAGGCTTGATTCATCTGATCGACATTGGTCACGAGATCTTTGCGTGACGACTTGGTGGCCACAGTTAACGGCGACTGCATCGCCAACAAAATTTGTTGCCGGCTAGCAGCTAGCCAACTTCTGACCTTTGCGTCAAGTTGTTGTAAGTCGATTTTCATGACAAGTGGACCCGAATCTTTTGTTGAACGCCGGCGCGAGCCATTTTGACCACCGTGTATAAGGAATAGCCACTGACGGTTTCAAAATCGCGCCCTAATTGTTTTTCGGTGGCTTGATCTGGCACCACCGATTTGAACCCCCGATAAGCCGCCAACAAATTATCGCGGTCCACGCCACGTTCATAAGCATCTTCAACTAGTTGGTAGAAGGTGGTGACTTTGACCATATCGTCAGTGGACCAGTCCATGTCCAAAGGGTATTGATAGTTAGGTTTCATGTTTTACTCTCCTTGAATTGCCGCCACTTGGGCAGCTTGGGTCGTATGCACCGCATCTAAGGCGGCCATTTCTGCATCGGCTGCGGTCATTGGCGAAAGCACTTGAGCGCCTGATTCATTGATCAACACCGGAACCGCCCAAGCCGCATCGTCTTGAATATAAGTCAGCGGTGCCAGCAATGGTTGCCCGAACAATCCTGCCAAAACGCGTTGCACCAACGCCGGCCAAAAAATAGCCGCATCCCCTTGTGCATATTGGCTGACAGCATCGCTGACTTGCGTCAATAACGGATCGGCCACACCATCAACTGGCGGCAATAACGCCAACAATGGCGTGGCAGCGACATACGCGCGACTCCATAATAACACCGGTTGCCGCGCTGTGCCGACGACATAAGCGGTGACTTGCCGACGTGGGACTTTGAGCTGTGCTGATACCAAGCGCTCAAAACAGGCGCTTAAGCCAAAGGTCCCCAGCCCGATCACGCTGGTTTTGGGTAAACCGGAAAAACGCTGAGCAAAATAGGTCAACACCGCATCATCATGCGTGGCCACCAACACTTTGCCTTGAAAGCCTGCTGCCATCGCCGCACTCATCACTTTGCGTAACTGTTCTAACATCACTGGTTGAAAATCAGCTCCCGTGGCTTCACCAAAGTCAGTCACCACCAACACGTCAACTGTCGGCCAAGCTTTGGCGGTCAGTTTGACCAGCGGATTATGCCCCATTTGGCTCAATAAGGCCAAGCTATCTGCTGCTGGTACTGCTGGTGACAATATGCTGATCGCCAGCTCCTGTGTACTTTCAATCAACGTTTTCAACACTGCAGTCGTCAAGCGACTTTGCCCACAAACCACGACTTTTCGCATGATCCGCCTCCCAAGCTTATTGCCTTGATTTTAGCAAAAATTTAATCAGAATAAAAAGACAGCAGTATTACAATGTGCAGTCATTTTGTTGCGCGGTTACAAAAAAACTCACCTCTGAAAATCAGAGATGAGCATTATGGACACCATCATCTAGACTGCCACGAGACTGGGTCTTGGTTGTACCGAAACGCATTCAAAGTCGCTGCATGACGGGTGTTACCAACCAAGGATTCTGGATGATTGATCACGTCCACTTGAGTTTGGGGATCAACTGGGGTGTGCGCCGTTACAAAGTGTGCGACCACCGTTGCCAGGGGTGCAAATAACCGTGGCAAGCCGGCTTGCAACCCAGCGATAAATGCCACTGTCGGCCGTTGCATCAAAGCTGGCAACAAGGCGCTTAAACAAAAGCGCGCTTGGCCAACTGCAGCAACTGTTACGGCTGCATCTGTGGTCAACACCGTACCGGCGATTGCCAAGTCACTAGCTGGTGTCAACGCCACTAAGCGCATCAATCCTGCCAGCAATGTTGGGGTGCTTACGACTTGGTCGGTCCACACATCAACAGGCAATACCATGCCAGCTTGGCCGATCAAACGGTCGCCTGGCACTAGATCAGATACAAGTTCTTGGCGCGCAAGCCCGTCGCGAACCACTAAAACTTTGGCATCATTTTGAACAAATTGGTTAAAAAAGTGTCGCAAGCTAACATTGGCAATAATTGCCAAACTCAAGCCGATCAACAAAACGCCTGCCGCCAAAGCCACGTGACCCAATAATGCGATCACGACACTTAAGCCGAACATCAAGGCGTTGATCGGCGCCCATGCCAACGCAAACTGAGCTGGTGTGTTTTGCGGTAGCGTCAGCTTGGCTTTGCGCACTTCTACGCGGGACAACCCGCTGTATTGTTGCATCTTCAGCATCGATTTCACCTCTATGTCACCAGAGGTTTGAGATGCGCCGATTACTTGATTAAATGAAGTGGTGGCACAATGACAAACCTTCCGGGATCTGCATTATCGGGACTACCACCATCAACTGCTGTTTGTAACATGTGCTCACCACCTTTCATTCACCGTCCGCCGGGATCAATTTGGATCACGGGTGTGCACCCCCGCAATATAAAAAGCGCCCGCCGATTGAGCGCACGCAATTATTGCATCCCAATCGTGAAGTTTTAGCACTATACGCCTAGAAGAATTCTTCAGCTACGTTAACGCAAACCTTATCGGTAAGCGTGGTTGACTCATTGGCATCTCTGGATGTTTCTGAGCAGCAGCATTGTTCGTATAGGAGCCTCGCCTAACGGAAAGCACCATATTTATCTTACTAACCTAGTTTAACGGTTCAACCCGGGCGTGTCAAGCACCTGCCCGCACCGCGGTAACGATTTTTTTGCGTCGTGAGCTTGCTGTCACTGAGCCATTTTCGTTGCCGGTTACGCGTCAGTAGCGCTTTTTTCAGTCTCTGGCTTGTGGTAGAGTAGAAGTTAAGTTATCAATGGAGGAATCAGCTGTGTATTTAATGAAAGATATCACCCGCGACGGCGCAAAAGTTTTGCGCGAACATGCCGCCAAAGTTGAATTTCCACTGTCTGAAGCCGACCAAAAATTGGCGCATGACATGATGGAATACTTGGTCATCAGCCAAGATGAAGAAAAAAATGCCAAATACAAACTGCGTCCAGGCGTTGGTTTAGCCGCCCCACAAGTTGGCGTCGGCGAAATGATGGCTGCTGTATTGGTCCCAGGACCGGATGACGAGATTTTATTTAAAGAAGTCTTGATCAACCCGGTGATCATCAGCCACTCCGTTCAAGGCGCGGCGTTGTCTGAAGGCGAAGGTTGCTTGTCAGTGGATAAAGACATTCCCGGGTATGTGGTGCGCCATGACCGCATCACCATTCGCTATCAAAACACCAAAGGCGAAACCAAAAAGATCCGCTTAAAGAATTACCCAGCGATCGTTTGCCAACATGAAATCGACCACTTAAACGGTATCTTGTACTACGATCACATTAATAAGGAAGAACCTTTCCATATCGATAGTGAAGCGGTGTTGATCGACTAAAACGATCCAAGCTGAAACATCCGCGCTTTTATCCCAATAAACAAGCGTCGTTGCATCACGATTCGCCTTTTGAATCGCAGTGCAACGGCGCTTATTTGTCTAGGCGTGACGCGATGGCAAGCGACTGAGGTCTGCTTTTTAGACGCGGCGCACATCTTGCACATATTCGCGCGTCGCCGCGTTTGATACATAAGCCACATCAAAATGGGTCATGTCATCGCGCGTCCACCAATCTGTCACCACTAAACTTGGCGCCAGTTTGACACTATTGGCGTTGCTGGCGCCAGTTTGCGCGTGCAAGGCGTGTTGAAACTGATCCAAAGCCATTGGTGGCGTGACGTTTGGCATTTGGTATTCAAACGCCATGATCCCATGTCCCCACACATCTGCCACTGGCTGTGATGACACCTTTGGCGCTGGCGCCACGCCAAGTTGCGCCAATGCTTGAAACACTGCAGCATCACAAGCTTTTTGGTTGTGGCGCATCAACACCTTCATGGCGTGCTTGCGCCGTGCCACCCGCCAGCGGATCAGCAAAGCGGCGATGACGATCACGAGCAGTCCTGCGATTATCCAAATGCCCATAAGCTTCCTCCTTACGCGTAATTGCTTCTATCTATAATGTAACACGTTGGCCCCGTGGCGCGCACGTCAGGTTTATGCTAAGATATAAAGTAACTGTTGAGATCCTCAACAAATGATCGGTCAATGCGAAATTTTACCCCAGACACTGGGGCGATTTTTTGCGTATTCGAAAGGAGCTTATTATGATCTACAAAGTATTGTACCAAAAAGACAAGGTGGTCAACCCCCGCCGCGAAACGACTCAAACGCTTTATATCAACGCCGACTCTGCTGTGGCGGCACGTAGCTTGGTGGAAGAAAACACCCCATACAACATCGAATACGTGCAAGAATTGTCAGGCAAATTCCTGGAATTCGAGCAAAAAGAACCTGACTTTAAGTTGACGGAGTTCTAACTGAATGAAACTCAACATTAAGAACAACGAAACTGCCGTATTTGCTATCGGCGGTTTAGGCGAAATCGGGAAAAACATGTATGGGGTTCAATACCAAGACGAGATCATCGTCATTGATGCTGGGATCAAATTTCCAGAAGATGATCTGTTAGGTATCGACTATGTGATTTCTGATTATTCCTACTTGGTGCAAAACCAAGATAAGATCAAAGCCTTAGTGATCACCCACGGGCATGAAGATCATATCGGCGGCATTCCTTACTTCTTAAAACAAGTACCGAATGTGCCAGTTTATGCCCCACCGTTAGCTGCGGCATTGATCCGAGGCAAACTCGAAGAACATGGCTTATTGCGCTCAACCAAAATGACTGAGCTGAAAGAAGACGCGGTGTTGAAGTTTGGTCCGATCACTGTCGACTTCTTCCGCACCACCCACAGTATCCCAGATACCTTAGGGGTAGCGGTGCATACACCAAGCGGCGTGATCGTGGAAACTGGGGACTACAAGTTCGACTTGACCCCAGTTGGTGACCAGCCGGCGCCAAACTTACAAAAAATGGCGCGCTTAGGCGAAGAAGGCGTCTTGTTGTTGATGAGTGATTCCACCAACGCCGAGATCCCTAACTTCACCAAGTCTGAACGCTTCGTCGGCCATTCCATTCGCCACATTTTTGATGGTATCGAAGGGCGGATCATTTTCGCCACTTTCGCTTCAAATATTTCGCGGATCGCCCAAGCCGCTCAAGCCGCCATGGATCATGGCCGCAAGATCGCCGTGTTTGGTCGCTCCATGGAAACTGCCATGGTCAATGGCCGCGAGCTAGGTTACTTAGACATTCCCGATGACGTGCTCATCGACGCGCATGAACTCAACAAGTTACCTGCCAACGAAGTGATGATCTTATGTACGGGCTCACAAGGCGAACCGATGGCGGCGTTATCTCGTATCGCCAACGGCACACACCGGCAGATCTCGATTCAACCTGGCGACACGGTGATCTTCTCTTCCAATCCGATCCCTGGTAACACCACCAGTGTCAACCACGTGATCAACCAATTGGAAGAAGCCGGCGCTGAAGTCATTCATGGTAAAGTCAACAACGTCCACACTTCTGGCCATGGTGGTCAAGAAGAACAAAAGTTGATGTTGCGCTTGATGAAGCCAAAGTACTTCATGCCCATCCATGGTGAATACCGGATGCTGAAGATCCATACCGAATTGGCACAAGAAACCCATATTCCTGAAGATCACTGCTTCATTATGGAAAATGGTGACGTCTTAGCATTGACTGCTGATTCCGCCCGGCGCGCCGGCCACTTCCCAGCCACTGACGTTTACATCGACGGCAATGGCATTGGCGATATCGGCAACGCCGTGATCCGCGATCGCCGCACGCTTTCTGAAGAAGGCTTAGTGGTCGTCGTGGCCACCATCAACATGCAAAAACAAGCGGTGCTGGCAGGTCCTGACTTGTTATCCCGCGGGTTCATTTACATGCGTGAATCCGGCGAGTTGATCAACCAAGCCCAACGTCGCGTTTACCGCACCATCAAAAATACCTTCAAGAGCAACGAAAAAGTCACTGAAGGCATGCTTAAAGATGCGATCACTTCAAATCTGCAAAGCTTCTTGTTCGATAAAACCGAACGTCATCCAGTGATCTTACCGATGCTGATTTTACTGTAAACCATCAAGCCGACTGACAATTTGCCAGCCGGCTTTTTTGCTGACTAAAATCCGATAGAAAGCGGGTAAGCACCTAATAACAGACCGCCTATCCCTCTCAATTGCCAAGCGGTATCATGACCTCATCATAAGAATGGTGAGGTATTTATATGGACGAAGATCAACCCGAGATTGTTCGTATCAAGTTGGACG
>NZ_BAAFZI010000003.1:0-110920 GCF_045862175.1 Lacticaseibacillus salsurae
TGCATCAAGACGATACCTCTTTCATTAATTGTGTAGGAACTTTAATGATAACAGGTCGTATCGACTTGGTGTTTTTTATTTTGTCTGAGTGCTAACGATAGTGGCTAACTTGATTGTAAAACGCGGGGATACTTATTATTGCTAATCTTGGCTATCGAATCGAAAATAACCTTCACCAGATTCCACCGTATAAGTCATCATATCACCGCGTACAATAAAATGAGAGTACTCAATTGGGGTCGCATTGATGTTGAAGCTTGTTTTATCAACTGCAAAAAGTGGAACTACTTGCTTTAACTCTAATTGTTTACTGATTGTTTCATCAGGCAATATAACATTCAGATCTTTGATGGAGCGATCGATGCGTTCATTATACGATTGTTGAAGAATGCGATAAACCGACACATCGTCAGTTATACGGGTCAACAAGTCGGGAAACTTTGACGCTGGATACCAAGATGTGTCGATCATCATCGGCACGTTGTTGGCTAAAAGAATCCGCTGAATGGCAAATAAGTCAGCATCAGCATCTATGTTTAAAGTCGCTGCAATATTTGCATCTTTGACCACTTCACGTTTCAGGACATGTGTATCGCTAGTCATCCCGTGTTTCGTTACATAATCTGAAAAACTTAACGTGCGGTCTAATTTTCCTTGGACTTTACCTAAAGGCGCAACAAAAGATCCTTTGCCTTGACGACGAATTACAAGCCCTTCATCAGCTAGTAATGTTAAGGCCTTCCGAATCGTAATCCGGCTCACTTGATAGTGCACACCAAGGTCGCTTTCGCTGGGAAGTTGTTCACCACGTTTCAGGGTGCCATCAAGGATGGCTTGTCGAATTTCATTTCTAATTTGTTCATATAGCGGGGTAACTGCCTGCGACTGGATCGCCAAAATACTCACTCCATTCATAGGGTTCTGCAATTATCATAACGGTTTGTGTCAACGAAGTCACGGAAATAGCTAATAAAATGTTAACTTACGGTGAGTAAAAATTAGAATAAATTAGAAAATGATGTTGACAAGATGAACATAAGGAATTACATTATCTTATGACAACACATAACAAATGCGCAGTCGAAAACATTTTTGGAGGATCGATTCAATGCAAAAACAATTTCAACAAGAAATCACTGCCGCAGTTAGCGCAGTGAAAGCCCAACAACCAATTTCTCATTTTTATTTTGTTGCGTGTGGTGGGTCCTTAGCTTTTATGCAACCAGCAGAGTTTATTTTCACCAAAGAGTTGACCGTGCCAGCGACCATTTTACCTGCTCGTGAGTTTGTTACTCGTGATCCTAAAGCTCTCGATGAACATAGTGTTGTTGTCAGTTGTTCACATTCAGGCACAACACCAGAAACAGTGGAAGCAACTAAATTTGCTGCTGAACATGGTGCTTTAACGATTGCATTCACAAACGCAGAACAGTCACCACTGGCTGAAGTAGCTAATCAAGTAATTCATTACAACTGGGGCAAAGGAACTGATGCCTCGGATTTGAACACGGGTGTTTTATATGGTTGGTTATTTGAAACGTTGAATGCTTTACAACCATCTGATAAATATGTTCGCGGTCGTCAAACAATTGATACGTTTGAACCAGTAGTTGCTAAAGCGCGCGTTCAATATACCCCGATTATGCAACAATGGGCCAAAGAGTTAAAACGAGAGAAATTGATTTATGCCATTGGTTCTGGTGTGAACACTGGGGAAGTTTATTCCTTCTCTGCTTGCTGGTTGCAAGAGATGCAATGGATCAACTCAGGATTCATTCATTCTGGTGAATTCTTCCATGGTCCCTTTGAAGTTACTGATTTCGATGTTCCGTTTGTGATTTGCAAAGGAATCGGCAAGAGTCGTGTGATGGATGAACGCGCGGCAACTTTCGCTAAACGTTTTTCTAAGAAAGTTTATGAAGTCGATGGCGCTGACTTTGACATGACCGGTGTCGATGAAGACTTGCAAGAATACTATTCACAAATTATTTCTGGAATTGCTTTCCGAGCGTTGGCAGAATCTTTGGCTTATGAACGTGGTCATTCCTTAGATGTTCGTCGTTATATGTGGCATCTTGACTACTAAAAAGGTAACAATATGAAATTAATTGCAGTTGGCGATAACGTCACAGATACTTATGTTGATGAAGGCATTTATTACCCGGGTGGTAATTGTATTAACGTTGCTGTTGATGCTAAAAAAGCTGGTGCAACCAGCGCCGGCTATATGGGAATTTTTGGTAACGATGTGCGGGCGATGCATATCCAAGATGCACTTGATCAAGAAGATGTTGAACAAGTACGCTGTCGCCGGGTATATGCACCAACTGCAATGCCAAAAGTTATCATTGCGCCTGATGGTGATCGACAGTTTCAAGCTGGCCCCCAAGACAGTGCGCAACATCTCTTTAAGTTGCGGCTAACGCAAACGGATCGCCAGATTATTAACAGTTATGATGTGCTACATACGAGTATTTACTCCAACATTGAAGCAGATCTGACGACTTTTGATTCACATGTAAAAATCGCGTTTGATTTTTCTGATTGTCGAGATGAAGATTATTTGGCGAAGACTTTGCCCCTGGTTGATTTAGCCTTTTTCTCGGGTTCGACATTGCATGATGATGAAGCGGAAAGCTTAGCGGCTCACTGGCTTGCTTTAGGTCCTGAAGTCGTTGTAATAACACGTGGCGGTCAGCCAGCATTATTACAGACTGCCACCCAGCGTGTTTATCAACGGCCAGAACCAGTAGATATTGTTGATACTATGGGCGCGGGAGATAGCTTCATTGCAGGATTCTTGGTTGCATATGCTGATGGCAAGTCACTGGATGCATGTGGCGTTAGAGCAGCAGCTAATGCGAAAGCAACTTGTCAATTGCATGGTGGTTTCGGCCACGGACACCCGTTTGCGTAACGGAGGAATTGAAGAATGAAATATAAAAAAACAGTGACCAGTGCTTTGGTTCTGGCGGGAACTTTAACGCTCGCGGCTTGCGGAGGAAATAGTAGCGCAAGTACCAATAGCAAAACTTTAACAATGGTACAAACGAGTTCGCTTGATTCACTGGATCCAATCTTAGGTTATGAAACTAGCTCCTGTACAGTTATTGGTAACACATACGAAGGGCTGTATTCAATCAACAATAGCGGTAATGCAACATTAGCCTTGGCATCAAAAGTGAAAACTTCTAGCGATGGCTTAACGCAAACTTACACGATTCGTAAGAATGCCAAGTGGTCTAATGGAGATGATGTGACCGCGGAAGATTTCGTCTTTGCTTGGCAACGTTTAGCGGATCCTAAAGAAGCATCAGCTTTTAACTTTGAGTTAGGAGCCGCAGGTATCAAGAATGCAGACGATATTGTTGCTGGGAAGATGAGCCCAGATAAGTTAGGTGTTGAGGCTAAGGATAAGAAGACTTTGGTTATTCATTATGCTAGTCGGGTTCCTTATGTGAAGAATATCTTGTCATTTTCAGCATTAGCACCAGTCGACAAGAGCTATTATCAAAAGACTGGTAAGAAGTTTGCTCAAGATTCTCAACACCTTGTTGCAGCTGGACCTTATAAGGTTTCTAAGTGGAAATCTGGCGATAACACCGTTACTTTAGTGAAGAACAATAAGTATTGGGATGCTAAAGCTGTTAAAGTCAACAAAGTGAAAATTCAAGTAATCACGGACCCAGAAAAAGCGGCTATTGCTTATCAAAATGGAACGGTTGATTACACACCACTGAGTAGCCAACTGGCTTCTAAATACAAAAAGACTGCTGGATATAAAAATCAGTTAGGGAACTTTACCCAATATTTGATGTTTAATATGGCAAGATCTAGCGTTAATAATACCGCCTTACATCAGGCAATTGCTTATTCAATCAACAAGAATACGATTGTCAAAGATGTGCTTAAAGATGGTTCTGAAGTTGCTAATTCAATGATCATGAAGAATTTGGTGACCGATCCAGGCACCAATAAAGATTTTGCTGATGAAAGCACTAAAGGCTATGGTTATTCTCCAGCCAAAGCTAAGGCTGCTTGGGCCAAAGCCAAACAACAAACATCGACGCGCAGTATCACATTGATGTACGATGACTCAGATCCTGCCTATGCTAATGTAGCGGCGTATATCAAGTCACAAGTCGAAAAAAATCTCCCAGGATTTAAAGTCAACTTACAACAAGTTACTAAAAAGACCCGTTCTAGCAAGCTTACCAGTGGTAACTTTGATGTGATGCTAACTCGCTGGGGACCGGATTATGCAGACCCAACAGCAATTTTGACGATGTACCGTTCCGACAATAACAGTAACTATATGAAGTGGGTCAACAAAGACTTTGATGCTGCTATGGATCAAGCTGCCGGTCGTGATGCAAATGACAGTGCCAAACGGTATCAAGATTTATTGAAGGCGAATGACATCTTGGTTAATAGTGCTGCTTGCCCGCCACTCTATCAAATTTCAAGCCCTGTTTTGCAACGTTCAAGCGTACACGGATTAGTCGATCATCTGGCTGGTGTTCCTTATCGTTTCAAATACGTAACGGTTAAGTAACGAAGTGGGTCGTGACAGTTGTCACGGCTCGTTTTTATAAGAGAGATTTCGTCGCCTTTTAGCTCGACTGTGCGTAATTGCGGTGAATTTTAGCTATCGGTTCTCGTTATTGAACACTGTTTGCCTAATTAATCGCTTGCGTTTGAGTGAAATTTGAATCAGCAATTTGATGGGAGGACATCATATGAAAAAATATATCTTCAAGCGCGTCCTCATTGCGGTGCTTACGCTTTTTATTATCACGTTAGCGTTGTTTGTGATGGAAAAAGCGATGCCCGGCTCCCCGTTCAATGACGAGAAGATGACGCACGCTCAACTACGGATTCTTTATGCTAAATATGGCCTTGATCAACCAGTATTGATTCAGTTCTGGGATTATTTTAGGCACATGCTGACTGGCGATTTTGGAGTGTCGTACTCCGTTCAAGTAAATACGCCAGTGGTCACTATGATTGCCCAACACTTCCCAATTTCTTTACAAATCGGACTGCAAGCAACCGCTTTGGGTGCTGTGATCGGCATGGGTTTAGGAATTGTGGCTGCGCTGAAACATAATAGTTGGATCGATAATTTAATGACTGGGGTCTCAGTGATTGGGGTCAGCTTACCAAACTTTGTTGTAGCGTTGATTTTATCGCTGCTATTTTCCTATCTGGTTCATTGGATGCCAGCCGTGTATGATGCTGATCGAAGTTGGGTGTCCACTGTTTTGCCAACAATTGCGCTAAGTACTTTCACTATGGCTAGTATGGAACGTTATGCACGTTCAGAAATGGTCGACGTGATGCAATCAGATTATTATCGTCTTGCTGATGCAAAAGGAATTACCCACGTTCAGTTGATTTTGCGGCACGTGTTACGGAACACTTTGATTTCAGTGATTACTGTGTTGGCACCCTTGATGATTGAATTGATTGCTGGCTCAATGGTAATTGAGAAAGCTTTTTCAATTCCGGGACTGGGCACGTTATATATCAGCGCAATCCAAGCCAACGATTATAACGTGGTGTTAGGAATCACATTCTTTTATGCATTGTTGTTTGTCAGCATTATGTTGATTGTTGATATCTTGTATGGCGTGATTGATCCGCGCGTACGATTGGAGAAGAGGTGAGCATAATGGCTGAGAACAATGATGACTTTACGTTTGCTAACAATGAGACTTCAGTGGAGCATTATAGTGGTGAGTCACTTTCCTTTGCTCAACTTGTTGTACGGCGATTCTTGCGTAACAAAGGCGCAGTTGTTGCACTAGCAGTAATTATTTTAATTGCTTTGTTTGCCTTTACGGTGCCGCTGATCAGTCGCTTTGCTCCTGAAGCAGTGGATCCGTCGCATTCTAATTTAGCTCCGGGTACGTTAGGACACTGGTTTGGTACTGATAATTTGGGCCGAGATATTTTCACTCGAGTTGCAGAAGGTACTGGGATCTCTTTGCGTGTGGCAGTGATTGCTATGCTGATTGATTTGTTTATTGGTACCAGTTATGGATTAGTGTCGGGATATTTTGGTGGTCGGATCGATATCGTGATGCAACGGATCACTGAAGTGTTGAGCACTATTCCGATGATCATTATCGTCACATTATTGGTGTTGGTAATGAAACCAGGACTAACAAGCATTATTGTGGCCATGATGTTGATGGGTTGGATCAATATGTCACGAGTTGTTCGGGCCCAGGTGTTGAAAGTTAAGTCCGAGGAGTATGTACTCGCGGCGAAAAGTATGGGAGTATCAACGAGCCGGATTATCTTCTCTGAGATTTTACCTAACGTCTTTGGTCAGATTGTAACGACCTTTATGTTTTCGATTCCCAATGCAATCTTTTTGGAAGCATTTTTAGCGTTTGTTGGTTTAGGTATCCCTGCTCCGCTGGCATCATTAGGGACGATGATCAACGATGGATACAGCCAAGCCATTGTTTATCCTTATATGGTCATCTTTCCGGTGATCAGCTTGGCGTTAATAATGTTAAGCTTTAACATTATTGCTGATGGTTTGCGCGACGCGATTGAATTAGATTAGGAGGGTGCATGATGAGTGAAAACATTTTAACGATGACTGATCTACAAGTCTCATATACCACCTTTCATGGTAGCGTTCATGCGGTACGTGGCATTTCTCTTGAAGTGAAGCGCGGTCAAACTTTAGCTCTGGTTGGGGAATCAGGTTGTGGTAAATCTGCAACGGTTAAGCCAATTATTGGTGAGGATGCTCCAAATCAAGTGATTGAATCAGGTAAGATCGAATTCACATATCAAGCCGACTCTGGCCAACGGACTGTTGATCTCCTTCAGTTATCAGCTAAAGAGATGCAATCTACTATCAAGGGAAAACAAATCGCTATGATTTTCCAGGACCCGATGACCTCGCTTGATCCAACAATGCGGATCGGACGTCAAATTGGTGAGGCGGTTGTCGCTGCCCATCCCAAGATTGAACAAGCGACGCTACAAGCCAAAATCATTGAGCTAATCACAACTGTTGGTATCACACGAGCCCAAGAAGTGAGCCGACAATATCCTCATCAACTGTCTGGTGGTATGCGACAACGGATAGTGATTGCCATTGCATTGGCTGGTGATCCAAGTCTTTTAATTTGTGATGAGCCTACCACTGCCCTTGATGTGACGATTCAGGCCAGAATATTGGCGTTAATCAAACAGATTCAATCTGAACGCAATCTCTCAGTGATCTTTATCACCCATAATCTTGGGGTCGTGGCTAAAGTAGCTGATCAGGTTGCAGTGATGTATGCAGGGAAGGTAATCGAATTCGGTACTGTCGATGATATTTTCTTCGATCCGAAGCATCCATATACTTGGGGATTACTGTCATCAGTACCAGATGTTTCAGCACACTCGACAAAACTGGCAACGATTAGTGGGACGATTCCAGACTTGACCAAACCAATTGTCGGTGATGCTTTTGCGCCACGTAATCCTTATGCGCTCAAGATCGACTTCAAAGAAGAACCCCCGATGTTTCAAGTAAATGAACATCATCAGGTGCGGACTTGGTTATTGGATCCACGTGCACCTGAAGTTAAGATGCCGGCGGCGCTTGCGGAGAGAATTCAAAAGATGAAAGCAGAGGCACAATATGACTGAAGCATTATTAACCGTGGCACATCTAAAGCAATATTTTCCTGGTGCGAATAAGCAAGTCATTAAAGCTGTTGACGATGTCTCCTTTAGTGTCCAGCCCGGCGAAACGTTTGGTTTAGTCGGTGAGTCTGGCAGTGGCAAAACTACCATTGGTCGGGCTATTATTCGTTTGTATCATCCCACTGCAGGAACGGTTACTTTTGAAGGAATGCCGATTTCTGGACAGATGGACGCGGCTACTACTAAGCAGCTCCGAACAGACATGCAAATGATTTTTCAAGATCCAATGTCGAGTCTCAACCCTCGTAAAAAGGTTGCAGACATTATTCAACTTGGCTTATTGACACATCATCCTGAAATGTCAAAAGCAGATCGGCTTGAAGCGGTAAATGTAGTATTGCGAAGAGTCGGATTAGACGAATCATTTGCAGTGCGTTACCCGAAAGAATTATCTGGTGGACAGCGGCAGCGAGTTGGAATTGCACGTGCTTTGATCCTTAAGCCTAAATTGATTATCGCTGATGAAGCTATTTCGGCGTTGGATGTTTCAGTACAAGCACAAGTTGTTAACTTGTTGAAAGAAATTCAGCAAGACACTGGTACGGCAATGCTATTTATTGCGCATGATTTGGCAATGGTACGGTATATTTCGGATCATATTGGTGTCGTTCACCTCGGTCATCTGGTTGAAATCGGGACCACAGAAGAAATCTTTGAACATCCCTATCATCCATACACGAAGAGTCTGCTGGCAGCAATTCCAACGATTAACCCACGTCAGCGTCAATTGTCATCAGGAGTTAGTTATCACGCCCAAGCGCAACAATATGAGAACAGATCGTTACACTGCATCGCCGGATCACACTATGTGTTAGCGAATGAAGCGGAGTTTGCAAAATGGCAATAAAATCGGAGCGTAAATTTCATAGTCTCGTTTTATAAAATAACCCTCAAAATACAAACGCCTCTACCTCATGCAAGTGATTGCGTGGTGTAGAGGCGCTTATATTTTGGGTGAAAACATACTTTATATTTGAAGTTGTATGTTAATCTTTTTTGCCGCTGTATACCGGAAAGGCTTTGTCAGCACCGTAATCAGTGAAGTGGATCTGATCTAACTTGGCTATATCACTGGCTTTGATGGTGAAATCCAAGTCCGCATTGGCCTTTAAATGCGCGATGCTGGCTGATTTAGGTAGCGGCAGTAAATCGTGTTGCAAGGTGTATTTGATCGCCAACTGCGGCACAGAAACGCCATATTGCGCCGCCATCGCGACGATCTGCGGTTCATTTAACATTGCACCATGGGCCACCGGCGAATAAGCTTCAGTTAAAATGTCATGGGCTTGGTCATAAGCCATCACCTCAGTGGGCAGGTTGCCGATATGGGCAAGCACTTGGTTGACTTGTGGGGCGATGGTACCGTGATCGAGAATATTTTGTACATCGATAGGCTCAAAATTCGATACCCGATGGCGCGCAACTTGCCTGCTTTGTAGGCATCTTCTAAAGCGCGCCAAGCTTCCAGATTGCCTTGAAAATAGTGGTCGCCATCACGGAAGTTAGCCCAAGGTTCTGGCGCATGGATCAACATTAAATCGATATGATCCAAACCGAGTTTCTTCAAGGACTCATCGATTGCTGCACTTGCTGTGGCATAGTCTTTATGTTCAGCAGCTAGTTTGGTGGTGACAAATAGGTCATCTCGCACCACGCCAGCAGCGCGGATGCCGCGGCCAACACCAGCTTCATTGCCGTAAGCTTGGGCAGTATCTAAATGCCGGTAGCCGGCTTGAATCGCCGCTGTGACCACAGATTCAACTGGGCCGTCATCGATCAACCAGGTGCCTAAGCCCAGTTTAGGAATGGCAACACCATTGGCTAAGGTATATTTTTCTTCGTGGATCGTCATACTCACGCCTCCTCGCTGTAGATCTTTTTGGCCAACGCAAAAGCACTCCAAGCTTTAGGCCAACCGGCGTAAAAGGCCAAATGGGTGATCAGTTCCACCATTTCGTCTTTAGTGACGCCATTTTGTTTGGCGATGGCCATATGCGTGTCAAGTTGTGGGAACAAGCCTTGCGCCATTAACGCTGAGCAAGTGATCAAACTACGATCGCGCGGCGACATTTGGGCTTCGCGCGCCCACACTTCACCAAATAACACATCATCATTCAATTCCGCAAACTTTGGGGCAAAATCTCCCAGTTGGTCGCGGCCAGCGGTTTGTTTTTTCATCATTTAGTCCTCCAAGGCGTTGTAATCAGTGTCAGATACCGCTTCTAACCATTCTGGGGTGCCGGCGGTAATGGCAATGTGGCTGAACCAAGCGTCTTTGGTCGCGCCATGCCAGTGCTTGATGCCATCTTTGGTCACGACGGTATCGCCAACATGTAATTTGCGCGCCGGTTGTCCAGCTTCTTGATACCAGCCAACGCCGCCGGTGACGATCAACAGCTGAAAGCCATCATGGTGAATATGCCAATGATTGCGGCAGCCGGGTTCAAAGCTGACTTCACCAACGCCGACATTGATGTCAGGGTCTGAGATCAAGTTGCGTAAGTAGCTGTTGCCGGTGAAATACTTGGCATAAGCGGTATTCAGTGGGCCATTTGGATATATTTTCGAAATTTGTTCAGTCATGATCTTCCTTCTGATCGAGTCTGTTGAGATAGGCTTCAAAACTTTCATCTTCGGCGATGGTGGCATCAACTTTGCCTTGATACCAATCGATTTTATGCTCCAGCACCGCCAGATTATTTTGCAATGCGCGGATCTGCGCATGGGCATCCGCTGCCACATCATGCAGCAACGTTAAGCGTTGTTTGATCGTGGCATCGCCTTGTGCGCGCAAACGGACATAAGTTTTCAATTGCGTCATAGTCATGCCAGTGCCTTTGAGATGCAAAATAAAAATCAGCCACTTCACATCGTCGTTAGTGTAATAGCGTTGTCCGTTGGCGTCGCGATGCGGTAGTAGTAAGCCAACTTGTTCGTAGTAACGCAGTGTATAAGTTGATAAACCGACTTTAGTGGCAAATTCACCGATACGATAAGTTTCCATGCGCCACCTCCTGATGACAGTAGCATAAGCCTTAGCGTGTACTCTAAGGCAAGCCTTTTTTGAAAAAACGCGAAAAATTATTTCCCGGGAAATCGATGGCAACAAAAAAGCCGCACGCGGCGGCTTTTTAGCAGATCAAGAGCGTTCAGGCACGGCATTAGGTTCGTCGAGAGTTTCTGGTTCTGGTTGGTGCTTAGCTTCAGCGCGCAGCTTGCGTTCCAGTTCGCGAACGATTTCAGTGTGGCGCTTTTCGGATAACTTCACTTTGAACATGTAAACCAAAGCCGATAAGATCAACAAGACCATTGGCACATAGAACATGTAAGATTTGAAGGTAAACAGTTCGCCTGCAGTAATGCTTGAAGGCTTGGCGTTGCCGACCATGCCGGCATGCACTGCGGCTAAGCCAACGACCCCCATGGCGATAGCACCGGCAAGTTTGTCGATCAAAGGCCGCACAGATAAGGTGACAGATTCATTGCGGGTGCCGTTTTTCCATTGGCCATATTCCACGGAATCGGTAATGGTCATTAAAGCGGCCAAGAAGATCATCGGGTATGGGAAGAAGAAGACGGCAACTGCCAGCAAAACCATGGTCAAGTTGCTACCAGCAAACAAGAACAGTAAGTAGCCGACAAACATCATGGCGATCCCGCCGACGAAGATCTTTTCGCGATGTAACACGGCGACTAAGCTTGGGAACAAAACCACGGAAACGATCCCTAAAATCGCGGTGATCACGCCGACTAACCAGAATTTGTCTGAAGCGCCTAACACATAAGTAAAGTAGTATGCGGTCAAGGAGTTGGTGACCACATAGCTTAAAGCAAATAAGAAGTAAGCCAATGATAACCACATCAGTTGATCATTTTGGCCGATGACTTTGAACACATCGCGGAAGCGTACATGTTCGGTGTTTTGACGCAGCAAGTTTTGCTTTTCCTTGGTGCCTAATGCGACAGCCATTGCGCCTAAGAAAGAGATCAAGCCGATCACAATGGCAAAGCCGGTCCAGCCAGCTTGGGTCTTGGTGTTGCCTTGGGTGCCGGAAATCGATTGTGAAAAGAACACAATCAAGGGGTAAATAATGATCGGGACGCCTTGCGCGCCTAAAGTCGAACCGAAACGGCCGATCGTGCCAAAGCGAGCGCGGACTTTGGAGTCAGTGGACAAAGCCGGTAACATGGACCAAAACGAAATATCTTTAAACGAGTAGAAAATGTCCAAGATCACAAAGGCGAAACCAAACAAAATCAAGTAAAGGAGTGGTTGGCTGGTGGCCAAGCCGCCGAAGTTGGTGAAGATCAATACCAGCATCACGGAACTGATCGTTGCCCCAGTCAACAGCCAAGGTTTGAATTTCCCCCAGCGCGTTTGGGTATTATCAACGGCGCCGCCGATCAAGGGGTCACAGGCGATCTCGGCGATACGAATGACGGTCATCATGACGGTCACATAGCCGATCATGCGGGTGTTGAAGCCTGAATCGGCGGTATTGAATAATTGCGAGGTGACAAAAAGCATGAAGTATGTCGATAAGGTGGCATAAAAGGCATCATGGCCAAACGCCCCAAAGGCATAAGACGAATATTGTTTGAGATGTTTCATGGTGGGTCCTCCTAAAGCGGTATCAGTGAGCGCTTACAGTTAGCGGAAAAATATTTCCGGCGATTCACCGCCGGAATGAGGGATCAATAACGATGTTCCATGATCTTTTGTAAGATCTTGGTACGTTGATCTTCTTTAGCAATATCAAATTGGGTGTTTTCAAGATTATTGAAATCTTGAATCATCAGCAACGCTTCTAGGTATAAACGCAATTGGCGTTTAATGTAGACCCGGTTGTCTTCGTCTGGGCCTTTAGGATTGCCTGCCAGGATCGTGCGGGCAAAGACTTCAGGATCGATGATGATTTTGTCACTTTTTGTCATAAGCGTTCTCCTTGTGTCAGGTAAACTTTAACTACCGAGAAAACCTTGCTGCTAATGAAACCGCTAACAGAAATATCGGTACTCGGCTTAACCGGTTAGTTATAGTCTAACGCGTTTTAGTAAAATGTAAAGCAAAAGTTTTACTAATTATGGTAAATATTTACCTAATCAGGCAAAAGCTGGGTTTCCGCCGCAAAACGGATTCATCATGAAGCGGTCTTAGCTTTTTACGCAGGTGAGTTTTGCAACGAACTTACTAGAAATTTAGTAGCAGGAAGAAAAACATGCTATAATGAACTCGTAGATAGAACCAAGTCGAAAGCCGCAGTGGGAGTAGTGCCCTGCTGTAAGCCGGCGGGCGGGACCTGATGATCAGGGTTCCGCTTTTTTTGTTCAACGATAACAAAACGCCCCACCCAGGTAGTGCGACCTGGGTGGGGCGTCGTTAGTCGGTACTATCGCTTGCGACGGCGTTTACCGTGGTGATGAGTGTGCCGGCCCTTGAGCTGCTGGTTGTGGTGGAGCAGATACCGACAAAGGTAAGTGACACTTGAAGCCAGCAGTGTGGCCAACGCCGGAGCGATGACCAAAGTGTAGATAGAACTCAAATCTATTCACCGCCGAGAGTCGCTGCAGCGGAGCTCCCAGCTTTATTAGTGTCACATGTAAGATATGCTGAATGCGTGCAAATATTATTCATCTGCAAGCATGGGTTGATTATTACGCTTCATGGTCTGTTGCTACATCAAGCGCACGTGTCAGTTTGCCAAGCTCTTGTGCATGTGATTATTGTAAGGCAGCATCAATGGCGGCGAGCTCGTCATCAGTAAAATCAAGTTGATCCAACGCTTTCAAGTTGGCAGCCAATTGACTGGTACGCGAAGCCCCAACTAACACGCTGGCCACGACGGGCTGGCGCAAGTTCCAAGCTAACGCCATCGCGGCTAAGCTTTGGCCGCGGTTTTGGGCGATCGCATTGAGCTTTTTCACGGTTGCTAAAGTGGCGGCAACTTTATCTTTATGCAAAAATGGACTGGTCGACCGAGCAGCGCGAGAATCAGCAGGGATGCCGTTTAAATACCGATCGCTTAACAACCCTTGCGCTAAAGGACTGAAGGTGATCGCGCCTAAGTGTTGTTTGGCTAAGGCTTGAAACAACCCTTGTTCTGGTTCGCGGTTAAACATGTTGTAGCGCTGTTGTTGAATAATGAACGGTACGTGTAAGTCTTGCAACAAGGTGCTCATTTGCACGGTGGCTTCTGGTTTATAGTTGGAAATGCCGATGTATAAGGCTTTGCCGCTGCGCACCAGTTGCGCTAAGGCTTCGGCAGTTTCAGCCAGCGGTGTGTTTTCATCAGGACGGTGATGGTAAAAAATATCCACATAATCCAAACCTAAGCGGCGCAAGCTTTGATCACAAGACGCGATGATGTGTTTGCGCGAGCCCCATTCCCCATAAGGACCAGGCCACATCAAGTAGCCGGCTTTGGTGGAAATGATCATTTCGTCGCGGTATGCGGCAAATTCTGAATGAAACAGCCGCCCAAAGTTGCTTTCGGCGCTACCTGGTTCTGGGCCGTAGTTATTCGCCAAGTCAAAATGCGTGATCCCGTGATCAAACGCATATTCAAGCAAGGCTTTTTGGTTGCTTAACGGGTCGACACTACCGAAATTGTGCCACAAGCCTAAGCTGATGGCAGGTAAATGTAAGCCGCTGGTACCGACTTGTCGATATTGCATGTGATCGTAGCGTTTTGGATCTGCTTGATACATGGCACTCACCTCAATAAAGTTTAGTAAACGTTGTCATTGTACCACCAGTGGCATAATTATTGTGATAACTTCAGACTTTTTGACGAGGAAAAGCCTTCAATTCATGGTATATTTAGCGTGTTCAGATTGGAGGGGTAGTATGGAAGCTTTATTGAAAGTTTCAGGGCTCAACAAAACTTTCGGCAAGAAAAAAGTTTTACATGGCGTCGACTTCACCGTGGCTTCAGGGCACGTGGTGGGTTTGGTGGGACCAAACGGCGCCGGCAAAAGTACGATCATGAAGGCGATCTTAGGGCTGATCCCCACGAATGGCGGTCAGATCCAAATCGCCCAACAACCGGTGAGCATCACCAAACACCAAGCGTTGCGCCATGTCGGGGCGCTGATCGAATATCCTGGTATTTATCCGTTTTTGACAGGGCGCCAACACCTTAACTTGTTTGCCGCGAAGAAAAATCGCCAAGAACATGTTGCTGCGATCGTACAGGCTTTGGGTATGGCCGGCTACATCGATAAACCAGCCAAGTCTTACTCGTTGGGGATGAAACAAAAGCTAGGCATCGCCCAAGCGTTGGTGGATCAACCACAATTGGTGATCTTGGATGAACCGATGAATGGCTTGGATCCGCAAGCAGTCAAAGATCTGCGCGACATTATTCGCCGCATGGCTAAAGCGGGCACCAGTTTTTTGATCTCTAGTCACATTTTGTCTGAGTTGGAGAAAGTCGCCGATGATGTGTTGATCTTAGATCACGGCCACATTATTCAACAAAGCACCATGCAAGCACTGGCTGACGCTGGTGGAACGATTTATGTGTTGCACACTGTTAATGACCGCGAAGCTTTGGCGGCGCTACAAGCCGCGCATGTGCCAGTGAATTTGGTGGATCGCCAGCTGCAGATCACCCAAAGCGACCGCACCGTGTTAAATGCGGCACTGATCGCGTTGGTGCATGCTGGCATTGCGGTACAAGATGTGACCAAAGCCCAACATGACTTGGAACAGTCATTTTTGGATCTGGTCGAACAGGAGGTGCACTGATGGGGACATTGATCAAACAAGAGTTATTTAAGCTCACCCATAAAAAAGGCACCTGGCTGGCGTTAGCGTTCATGGTTTTGGTGCAGATCGGCTTTGCGGCATGGATGTGGCGTCATCCTAAGTTCTTATCGCCACAAATGATGATCAGCATGAATTATGTTGGTGGGATGTTGGTGGATTTCATTATGATCGCCAGCGTCGCGTCAACGATCGCCATGGAGTTTCAATATGGCACCATCAAACAACTGCTGTATCGCAAGTATTACCGCAGCCAAGTGTTTGTCAGCAAGCTCATCGTGATGTTGTTGCAGTTAGTCGGCTTGCAGGTAGTGGCCAGTGGGATGACTGGGTTATTGACGCTTTTGGTCAAGCCACATTTTGATTGGCAACAAATGGCTAACAATATGCCGCTATGGCAGGCGTATTTGGTCAACACCGGCGCGTCGTTATTGGTATTGTTGTTACTACTGAGTGTGGTGATCTTGATGGCGACATGGTTTAAAACCAATGCCGCAGCGATCGCCTGTGGGTTCATCGGCTATTTTGTCGCGTCAGTGGCCGCATCGATCTTAGTGATGTTTATTCGCTATCAGCACTGGTTGAAGTGGAATCCCTTCACCATGCTATTGGTGGGCAATCAAATCGAAGATCCGAAAACTTATCACGCCTTGACGCTACTAGATACGCCAGTGATGATCGCTTGTACCGTTGGTTATACCGTATTGTTTACGTTTATCGCTTACTTAAGTTTCCGCCGCCGTGCGGTATAAAGGAGAATATGATGACAGAAATTTTAGTGACCACGACTGAGAACATTCCAGGTCGTCAATATGAGATCATCGGTGAAGTCTTTGGCTTGACCACCCAATCCAAAAACGTTTTTTCCAATATCGGTGCCGGCTTGAAGAATGTGGTCGGCGGCGAGATCAAAGCTTACACCAGCATGTTGCATGACTCACGGGAAAAAGCCATCGAACGCTTGCGCCAAGAAGCCGTCAACAAAGGTGCTGACGCAGTGGTGATGATGCGCTTTGATTCTGGGGCGATCGGCGGCGACATGCAATCAGTCGCCGCATACGGCACCGCCGTGAAGTTTATCGACTGATTCTGACCAAGGAAGATCAAGGCCCGATGAACAGTTACGAAATGAATACGACAATTTCTGAGATGTACGCGCCATAAAGCAACGCATTTGCGTAGAAAAGTCCTGCCAAGCAAATCCTAAGACCGGGATTTACTCGTCAGGACTTTTCTACTCGATGCTTTGACCGCTTGATGGCCCAGCCACTTTTTTCTGGCCAAACGCAGGGGCTTTGACCAACTGCGCTATAATAGAAGTAAAGCACAAGGGGGCAACAAGATGGCCAAAGTCGATTTAAAACGCTATACCGTCGTGAATACAAACGGTGAATTCCTCAAAACAGATAATTTATTGTTATTGCCGGCTTGGACACAAGATTTCCACGAAATGTGGCTGACTTATTCCGCCCTTGAAGCCCAAAAAGTGGCCCATCAAGCCGATGGTGTGGCTTGTGAGTTAAGCGTCACGCCGCTGGCCGTTGACCCCAAAGCCACTAAACACCGGGGTTTGCCGGTGGCAGTGCAGCAACAGATCGTGTCACTGCGGGCACAAGGAATGACTTACCGGCAGATCGCGGCTTTACTGAATATCGCCAAGTCTAGCGTTGGAAACATACTGAATAGGTAATCGGTTAACCGCCTGATATGGCGGCTTTTTTATTGAATGAAAATGAAACCGCTGACAAATCCTAAAAAAAGAATACGCTTTTAGATTGCGCTTTCAGTACCTAAAGACTATACTTTTAGTTGTAAATGGTTGCGCTTTAAAAATTGACTACCGTTAGGAGGTGGGGCAAGCAACGTAGGATCAGTTCTGGGGGGAACACAGTTTTATTTTTACCTAAGTGAGCACTTAGGTACGCTATCATATTTTGGTTGAAACGGAGATGAATCAATATGGAAAGTAAGAAAAAGCAAAGTGGCTTTTCTAAAGCACTGAACGAAACAATCTTTCCTGCGATCATGAAGTTCGTCAACACCAAGGCCATTACGGCGTTGAAGGATGGTATCGTTTATTCTATGCCATTCATCATTATTGGGTCGATCTTCTTGATCTTGAACAACATCCCGATTCCTGCAGTATCTGCTGCAATTACGGCATCGGGTTGGGGCGCTATTTTTAACCAGGCATACACCGCAAGTTTCGCGATCATGTCTGTATGGGCGGCTGTAGGTATCGCGTATGTCTACGCCCGTAACGAAAAAGTTGAAGCACTGCCAGCTGGCTTGACCAGTTTAGCTACCTTCATCTTGATCCAATCCTTATCCATCGCTAACCCATTGGTTGCTGCGATGGGCAAGACTGGTACTGGTGTCACTGATGCGGCTGGTAAAGTCGTATGGACTGGTACTCAATTATCTAACTTCATCGGTAAAGCGCCTGCCGCTGTGCAAGCCTTTATGAGCAAAGATGTTACCGGCGTTATCAACTTGACTTGGTTAGGCGGTCAGGGCATGATCGGTGCCATCATCGTTGGGTTGTTAGTCGGCTGGACTTACACTTCAATGATGAAAGCCGGCTGGCAGATCAAGTTGCCAGAACAAGTGCCTGCCAACGTTGCTGGCCAGTTCTCTGCAATGATCCCTGCTGGTATTATCTTAACTGTTGCGATGATCATCTACGGCTTGTTATCCAAGTTCGCTAACACTAACTTGTTGCAACTGGTTTACACTTGGTTGCAAACACCATTACAAGGGGTCTCCGATTCCTTGGGTGGCGCGTTGATCATTGCCTTCATGGTGCCATTCTTCTGGTTCTTCGGTGTCCATGGTGGGATGATCATGGGTGCCGTTACCGGCGGCTTGTTGATTCCTAACACTGCTGATAACGCGGCCTTGACTGCTGCTCACAAGTTGACTTTGGCCAACGGTGCGCACATTGTAACTAACGAATTCTACAACAACTTCATTAACCTGACTGGTTCTGGTATCACCATCGGGCTTGTGATCTTCACCTTGTTCTTTGCTAAGTCTATCCAACTCAAGTCCATTGGTAAAATTGAAGCCGTACCTGCGATCTTCAACATCAACGAACCATTCCTGTTCGGTTTACCTTTGGTCATGAACCCATGGCTGGCTGTACCATTCTTCTTGACACCAGTTATCGTTGCTTTAACGACTTACTTGGTCATTTGGTCTGGGATCGTACCACCACTGAATGGTGTTGCGGCGCCTTGGACCACTCCTCCGATCATTTCTGGTTTCTTGATCGGCGGCTGGAAGATGGCAATTTGGCAAGCAATCGTGCTGGTCGAATCAGCATTGATCTACTTCCCATTTGCTAAGAAGTACGATGCTTACTTGCTTTCCGAAGAACAAGCCAAAGCTGAAGAAGAAGCAAAAGCAAAGGCTTAACATTTCCACTGTTTAGCGTTATCATATAAATGAAAACGTGTTAAACAAAAATTGGAGGCAATATTATGGCTGAAAAAACGATCATGTTAGCTTGCTCAGCAGGCATGTCCACAAGCCTTTTAGTTTCAAAAATGCAAAAGGCGGCAGAGGCCGCGGGTAAGGATTACAAGATTTTTGCCACCTCTGCCTCTGACATCGACAATCAGTTGGAAAACGGTAACGTCGACGTCTTAATGCTCGGACCTCAAGTCGGGTACATGAAAGGCGACGTGAAGAAGAAGACTGACGCCAAAGGCATTCCTATGGACGTCATCAACATGCAAGATTATGGCATGATGAATGGCGCGAAGGTTTTGACCGCAGCTGAAAAGTTGCTTGGCCTCTAGTCAACTTAATAAAGGAAGCCTTGGCATTTTCCCCGCCAAGGCTTCTTTTTTTACATCGCGACTCAGATTAGACCAATACAATAAATTGTGAGCGTATCCGCAAGCTTACAAGCAAGTGGGTCTAGCCCAGCAACATCAGGCGTGTGATTGGGCACACGTCGGCTCAAAACGGTGACAAAACAGTGTATCAGATAGCGTATAATGATGGGTAACAAAAGGAGTGGGACACATGGCGACACCTAAATATCAAATGATCGCAGATGAGATCCGTCGACGCATTCATATGAATGTCTATCCAGCAAAATCTTTGATCCCCGATCAAAACACCTTAGCCAAAGAGTTCGGCGTCAGCCGCATGACGATCAAAAAAGCCTTAGATGGCTTAGCAGTTGAAGGTTTGATCTACAAACAATCAGGACTAGGCACTTATGTCTTAGGTGATGTGTCGGTGCATGCATCAGACTCGCCGGCTGAAGCTTTTGACGGCTTGACCAAACAAGAAGGCGAGGGGCATGTCAGCTCGGAAGTGATCAAATTCGATGTGTCATTACCAAATGAATTGATCCAAAAGAAACTGGATGTGGCCAGTGATGAGCCAGTTTACGTGATCGATCGGCTGCGTAAGATCGATGAGGTGCCGCGGGTGTTGGAGCATACCATTTTCCCATTGAAGCTGGTGCCTGGCTTGACCCGTGAGGTGCTGTTAGGGTCAGTTTACGACTACTTGCATCAAGCTTTGAACTTGAAGTTTGGCGGCGCGCTACGGCGTATCAATGCCACGTTGGCGACAGATTTTGATGTTGCTCACTTGAATGCCACCACTGGCGAGCCGGTGTTGGAAGTGGAGCAGGTGATCTGGTTGACCACTGGCGAAAACATTGAATATTCCACCAGCCGCAACTTAGCCAGCTTCCGTGGTTATACGGTGTTGGATATTAATAACGAATGATCTAAAGTCTCACACTTGCGTCATGCTTGTGTGAGGCTTTTTTTGCGTTGGGAGGGCCGGTCGTTTGAATTTAGGACTCCGGCGGGTTTCGCCGCGGCATGGTGAGGGTCCTCGGGAAAGCTAGCCGGGATGTCTCGCTGTGCTCGCCACCCGCCGGATCTTTCCCTGCGGCTTTCCGTAGGCGATAAATCGCCAACGGAAATCTCACTATGCCGCGCCGAACCCGCCTCCGTCCTAAATTCAAACGACCTCCGCACCGCGGTAACGTGCTAGTAGGCATTGCCTACTAGTGGAGAAAAATACGTCAGCGAAATGAGCCCGTTCCTTCCCAAACTTTACACGACCTTCGTGCTATCGCTAAATAACTGGTGATACTTTGATATCGCTCAGGCGCTAGTAGGCAATACCTACTAGCGGCAACCTGGACCTTTCAGGTTTAACTTGGCGATCTGAGAAAATCTGGCAGTGCAGGTGAATTGGGATCACTTAGGGAGGTTGGCCAAGTACCATGACAGTGAAATACCGCGTTGATGAATTTTTTCCCCACTGAAGTTGAAGCGCGGACTGGCGCTGTAAGTTAGTACCACTAGCGGAGAAGATCTGAGGGCGGAGGTAAAAAGGGCGTAGGCGGGCTGGTCATCAGCCGTGGGGGTCATAGCGGTTTACCGCTTAGACCCCAGCGAGAAGGAGATCCACTCGCGGTTTTTGCGAGTTAGCTCCGACGAGCGTCATTGCGTTCCATGACCAGCCCGCCGGAGTGCTTTTTGCCGCAGCCCCCAGATCTTCGTGAACGCCTGCAACAAAAAAACCGCAGCGCTGGCAAGGCGCTGCGGATATATAGGAAGATTCGAAACTAGAACACTATTTGGCTTGCTTGTACTTGCGCATCATTTCGGCCATATGGACTTCATGGACCAAGAACTCATGGGTGCGGCAGATGTAGTCGTGTTCGCGGCCGATTTTGGCGATATAGCCGTTGATGTAGTCGACTTCGGTGTTGCGGCCTTTGGAGAAATCTTGATACATTGAAGGATAATGGAATGGATTGGCCACGCGAGAGACGTAATCAACAGATTCAACTTCTTCTTGGCGGGTTTCAACCAAGTGGATGCCGGCGCGTTCGCAAGCGTCAAACGATTCATTCATCAATTGTTCCGCCATATCGCGCGCGCCTGGGTATTCGATGAATTGACCCATGGTGATCTCAAACATCGTGCATAACGTGTTGACCACGGCGTTGAACACCACTTTGGACATCAAGGTGCCCATAAAGTTTTCCGTTAAGATCGGGCCTAAGCCGGCTTCTTTGAAGTCATCAAACATTTGTTGGGTCATCGCGTCGGTTTTTTCAGTTTTGTTGCACAAATGCATGACGCCGGTGCGTGGGGCACCCATGAAATCGACATCGCCAGGGCCGTTCAAAACAGTGGCGATCATGGCAGTGCCGCCGACGATGTGGTCGTCTGGGAAGTATTCAGAGATCTTATCGATATGACCCATCCCGTTCATTGCGGAGAAAACATATTGATGAGACTTAAACAATGGGGCGCAGCGCTTCAACACTTCAGCCAATTGCATTTGCTTGACGAAAATGATCCACACATCAGGGTCGCCGGTATAGTCTTCTGGGAAGGAAATGTTGATCGGGACCATGTGCTTGTCTTTGTGGTCACGCGATACCCAAGTGCCTTGTTGTTCCTTGATGGTGTTGACGCTTGGTTCCCAAGTATCAATGAAGTCAACTTGGTTACCAGTACGTTCTTGGATCAAGACCCCATAGCGAAGGCCCATGGCGCCTGCGCCGATCACTGTATATTTTGTCATAATATGTACTTCCCTTCGTTTGGTTGGCTGTCTTTGAAAATGGTGAAAAAAAACGCGCCCCTTAGCATTCCTGCTAAAGGGCGCGTTTGCGCGGTACCACCTTCATTTATTGCTCGATAGTCGAATAGTGGCGACTGCCCATTGATGCTCAAACTTAGCTTTTACCTAGGGGATCGCACGTGTTTTCAGCAGCCACGCTTTCTAAGCCGTTCCCTTAGGCTCGTCCTTAAGTTCTTCAACGCATCTCATTATTTTCTAACCATGCTCACATAATACCTAAGGGAATTATTAAAGTCAACCTTTTTTTCTAAAAAAATGTCACCAATCGACGATCTGCTCAAAGTCACTTAAGTTAACGCTGAGGCCGGCTGACGGCGCGATTTTTCAGCATTCCAGCGGTGATCGCTGTGAGATAAGGTGACATGATTTCTGGACAGATCACGCAAAACCCGTTAAAATTTGAAGTAGATTGAAAATTTTCAGAAAGTGGTGTGTTATATGAAACGTAAGTGGCTTTGGTCCACCTTGTTCGCCGGTTTAATGGTCGTGTTAGGATTGTCGTTGGCTTCTGAACCGGTTCACGCCGCGCAGAAGACTTATACCATCGGGACTGACGTAACTTTTGCGCCATTCGAATTTGCAGATCAAAATAACAAATATGTCGGCATCGATATCGATTTGATGAATGCTGTTGCTAAAACAGAAGGCTTTAAAGTCGACATCAAACCTTTAGGCTTCAACGCCGCTGTTCAAGCTTTGGAAGCTGGGCAGATCGACGGGGTCATTGCCGGCATGAGTATCACCCCTGAGCGTCAACAGAAATTCTTTATGAGCTCACCTTATTATCAATCAGGGGTGGTCATGGCCGTGGCCAAAGGCTCCAAGATCCAGTCGTTATCTGGGTTACGCGGCAAGAAAGTCGCAGTCAAAACTGGGACTGCCAGTGCCGATTATGCCAACTCGGTGAAAGCCAAGTATGGCTTTTCGGTGGTGACCTTCGATGATTCCAATAACGTGTATGACAACGTCAAAACCAATAACGCGCAAGCTTGTTTTGAAGACAAGCCAGTCATGCAATATGCCATCGCCACTAGCTACAAAAATTCACTGCAACTGGCATCTAAGTTCAAAATGGCCAGTGCCAACAACTACGGCATTGCGGTGAAGCCGTCAGAAGCGTCAACGTTAGGCAAAAAGATCAACGCTGGGATCAAGAAGCTCAAAGCCAACGGGCAATACGATAAAATCGTCGCCAAATACTTAGGTAACGGCTCAGAGAAATCCCAAGCCAAAAAAACTGCCGCGATGCAAGAAACGGATCGCAGCTTTATCGGGTTATTGAAGTCTAACTGGGGCACGTTGATGTCTGGGTTAGGCGAAACGCTGTGGTTGACGGTCGTCGGGATCGTGTTTGCCACAGTGATCGGGGTGTTGATCGGCTTGCTTGGCGTGATGCCGCTCAAACCAGCGCAATGGTTATCCACGACTTTCATTTACATTTTCCGTGGATTACCCATGATGGTGTTGGCCTTGTTCATTTATTCTGGGGTGCCGACTTTGATCGGCGCGAAGATCCCAGCGTTTATCGCTGGGGTCATCACCTTGACGTTAAACGAAGGGGCCTACACCGCCGCGTTTGTGAAAGGCGGGATCGATGCCGTCGATCATGGTCAAATGGAAGCGGCACGCAGTTTAGGCTTACCATGGGGCAAAGCGATGCGCCGGGTCATTTTGCCACAAGGCGTCAAGATCATGATCCCAAGTTTCGTCAACCAATTCATTATCACATTGAAAGACACGTCGATCTTGTCGGTATTAGGTTTGTTGGAATTGACCCAAACTGGGAAGATTATTATTGCGCGGAATATGGAAGGCTTTAAGATCTGGGCCATGGTCGCGTTGATCTACTTGATCATCATTACTTTGCTGACTTGGCTTTCCAACTATGTTCAAAAGAAGGTGAATGCATAATGGCAACACGTGTTGAAATGAAAAACGTTAACAAGTCTTATGGTGACAACCATGTCATTAAAGGCGTGGATCTAAAAGTTGAAGACAATGAAGTTGTGGTATTGATCGGGCCTTCTGGTGCCGGTAAAAGTACGGTTTTACGCATGATGAACGGGTTGGAAACCACCACCAGCGGCGAGATCTATGTCGATGGTCAAGATATTGCCCATGCTGGCAACAACATCGACAAGATCCGCGAAAACATCGGCATGGTGTTCCAGCATTTCAACTTATTCCCGAATATGTCAGTGCTGGATAACGTCACACTCGCTCCGATCGAATTAGGCAAAAAGTCTAAAGCCGAAGCTCAAGAAGAAGCGCGGACTTTCCTTGAGGTCGTAGGATTGACGGATAAAGCTGACGCTATGCCAGCAAGCTTATCAGGTGGTCAAAAACAGCGTGTCGCCATTGCCCGGGCATTGGCGATGCATCCAGATATCATGCTGTTTGATGAACCGACCAGTGCGCTGGATCCAGAAATGGTCGGCGATGTCTTGGCCGTTATGCGCCGCTTAGCCAAGCAAGGCATGACCATGGTGATCGTGACGCATGAAATGGGTTTTGCCAAAGAAGTTGCGGATCGCGTGGTATTTTTCGGCGATGGCAAGATCTTAGAAGCAGGTACGCCAACTGAGATCTTTGATCACCCGCAACACCCACGGTTACAAACTTTCTTAAAGCAAGTATTGGAAGCTTAAATACATTGGCTGAAACAATAAACAGCTCGGCACCACGATTCGAACTGAATCGCGGTGCCGAGCTGTTTGTGTTTGGTGTCACGCGTCGCGCGGCTGACTGGGGTCTGGTCGCGTATTTAAGGTGCCATGCTGATACACATCGATATCTTGGATCGGCGTGCAGACGTTCAGCGGTGGGCATCCGGCAAGTGCCAATAAGTGCTCCCAAGACCAATCTTGCCGCAACACTTGCGCTTCTAAGGTGGTAAACGCGCAATCCAAGCGACAACAAGTGGTGCGCGGGCCTTGTGGGGTGCTCAAGTAGCCAAACTCGGCCACCAGTGGCGCTAAGGTTTGCAGATCCAAGCCTTGATAATCACACGCGACGATCAACACATCCACATGCGCACGCGGCAACGTGGCAAAATAACTCCATAACCCACTGATCGGCCCGCGATCAACGACTGGCTCGCGGTCCATGATCACGGTTGCCCCAAGCGAAGCGACAGCTTGTTGGATCGCCGCGCGGTTGCTGCTGTTGCAAGCCACATACACTTGTTGGCATAAGGCTTTTAATAATAATACGGCATGGGCCACGTTGTTGATGGCCGCTGAGTCAAAATGCGCCAAGGCTTTGTCTTTGCCAAAGCGACGCGAGGTCCCACCAGCTAATACTAATCCGTCCATTAACGTTTACGGCCATCCTTTCTCGCTTACTACAATTTAATGTAGGCGTTTTCTCTATCATACCGCGAAAACTTGCAAGGGGAAACCGGTTTATTCAAAAGTTCGCTATGCGTCGTCGATCACCACGTAACTCACCGTCAGTGGGCCATGAACGCCGACGATCAAGACCATTTCGATATCACCAGAATTAGATGGGCCAGTGATAAAATTAATGTTTGAAGTTTGTAAGGTGCCATTTTGCAGCGCCTGGCGATAAGCGTGCATCGCTTGATAACTGCGTGCGACCACGTGACTGCGCGGGATGATCGCCAAATAATGCGTCGGCAAGAAATGAAATGCCCGGCCTTGTCCGCGCGTGGTGGCTACCGTTAAAGTGCCAGATTCGGCTAATAAGTAATCGCCTACTGCGATCGCCGCATCAGCGTGGCTAGCTGCGTCAAGATTCGTGGCGCGGCCGGCATTTGGTTGCCAAAATCTTGGCGCTGGGGTGAGATGGGCGAGCCATTCATCTAAGCCGTATTCGCTGAGCCGCGGGTCAGTCGGCAACAAAATGTGCTTGGCTTTTTGCGCAGTCAGCCAGTGGCTTAGCGTTTGTCCAAGCAATTGCTTGGTGGTGATCTGAAAATCCACATGAACGGATTCGCTACGCGCTTGGGCCAGTGTTAACAGCTCATCGGCAGATAAGTCACTTAATGTCGTAGCTGGCAAGGCGTTGATCGGGGTGAACGGGTGGTCGACCAGCTGATGGCGCGCGCGGCCTGAAGCTTCAGCTAAATGGTTTAAAAACACATCACGATCAGTCATGGTTTGCCTCCTGATGGTGTTTGAACCAACTGCGGAAATTATCTTTGTGTTTTGGCGGCCGCGGCAAGTCGCGACTATCGGTCCAGCCTTTGGCCATGCCTGGCGCGTGCAGGAAGTAGCCGTGATGGTTGATGAAATTCTTGACGCTAGGTTCGTCATGTTTGACCATCGCCCCAGACATGGCGTGATCGACATCCATGGCCATACGAAACATTGGCGAATTGCCAGTGGCGATGCCGATGCCTTTCATCACCGTGTTATTGAAGCTATGATCGAGTTTCAAGCGGTCGTTCATCACCGCCCGATGTTTGATCAATAATTCATGTAGCGGGATCTTGACTGGGCAAGTTTCGCTACAAGCCCCGCATAAACTTGAGGCAAAAGGCAGATCGCCGAATTGCTCATATCCGCGCAAAACTGGCGACAAGACTGCGCCGATCGGGCCGGGATAAATCGACCCATAACCGTGTCCCCCGATATGGCGATATACCGGGCATACGTTCAAGCAAGCCCCGCAGCGGATACATTGTAAGACTTGTTCGAATTGCCCGCCTAACGCGTTGCTACGGCCATTGTCGACGATCACCACATAGAAGTTCTCAGGCCCGTCGATTTCATCTTCTGTCGCTGGTCCGCAAAATGTGGCATAACTGGTCATGCGCTGACCGACTGCTGAACGGGCCAACATGGTATCGAGTACCGCGGCTTCTTGCATGGTCGGCACCAAGCGCTCCATGCCCATCACCACCACTTGGGTTTTGGGGATGGCCATCACCAAATCGGCATTGCCTTCATTGGTGACCAAGTTGATCAAGCCGTTTTCAGCCACACCGAAGTTGCAACCGGTGATGCCCATATCCGCCGCCAGAAACGATTCGCGCAAATAACGTCTGGCAAAGCGCGCCATTTCTTGAGGGTCGTTGGTGCCGGTATAGCCGATTTTTTTGAAAATGGTTTGGATCTGGTCGCGGTTTTTGTGTAGGGTGGGGAAAACGATATGCGTGGGTTCGTCAAAATCGTCTTCTTGCAAAATAAACTCAGCGAGATCAGATTCTAACAACGTGCGATCTGGTAACTCGAGTAATTTCTTGTCGAGGTCGATTTCCGTGGTGACCATGGATTTGCTTTTGACGATATGATGCAAGTCGAGGTCAACGGCGAGCTGTTGGATATAATTAGCCGCTTCGTCATCGGTGCTGGCAAAAAACACATGCCCGCCGCGCGCTTGGACATTATCGCTGAAACGCTCTAAGTAATCTGGCAAGTAGCGGATCACATGTTGGCGGATCTGCTCGCCTAATTCGCGCCACTTCGGCCAATCCCCTAAGTCTTCTCGGGCGCTGGTGCGCTTATCCCATTGGGCATCTTGCGCTTTGGCGACGGCTTGTTGCATAAATTTTTCAGCTTCAGCTTCTTTAAGGCGTGTGGTAAATGGGTGATCAGACGTAGAGATCGGCATAAGTTCCACCTCCTGAAACCAGCGCGTCTTCGGCGATATGCGTGACACGCGTTAAATCGACATTTGAATTCAACACTTCGGCTAAATGCATGATCTTGATGCTTTCGCCACGCCGGTTGAAGCGCCCGGCGATATTCATCAAACAGGCTTGATCGCATGAGATCAACACTTGCGCTTGCGTGGCCAACACAGTGTCGACTTTTTCATCGACCATTTGCCGTGAGATCTCAGGCTCTTTGACGGAAAACATCCCGCCAAAGCCGCAACAATTCTCCAAATGCGGCAACGGGATCATGGTCAAGCCTTTGACGTGTTTAAGCAATTCAAACGGCGCCGTGCGCTCGCCTAACAGCCGCGTCATGTGACAAGAGCGGTGATAAGTGGCAGTGGTGTTAAGTTCCGCGCCAGCATTTTCCACATGCAAAATGCGGTACACGAACTGGGAGAACTCATAGGTTTTATCCGCTAAGATCTGCGCTTTGTCAGCATATAGCGGATCATTGGCTAAGTGCTTGGGGTATTCTTTGAGCATCGCCACACAAGAGCCTGCTGGGCCGACAATGTAGTCAGCGTCAACGGACAGTAATGCGTCGATTTCGTTGTGCATCACTTTGCTGGTTTCATCGATGTATCCTGAGTTATAAGTAGGCTGCCCGCAACAGATCTGTTTGACCGGCATGGCGGTTTCACAGCCGAAGCGCTCCAGTACTTCGACCATGGCAATGCCGACATTGGGAAACAGCAGATCCATAATACAGGTCGAAAAAATTGCAACTTTCATATTTCTCCCTCCTTGTGGATGCGCTCACATTATAGATGATGAAAAGCACTTGGTGGCGATGTTTACGAAAGTTGGCTGAAGTCAGGGCCTCGCCAAATCAATGACGTAAATATTTTTATAAAATATGTGACAGGCTTAGCAGACACACTGCATGATATCAGCTTTAAACTACTGCTAAAATCGTCAAAAAAACCGCTGATGATCGATCACTGATCATCAGCGGCACTTCTCACTTATAAGGCAGCGACAAAGCGGTCAAAAGCCGCTTGGCCTTGCGCGTTTTGTTTGAAGACACCAGCGTCTTCAAGCACCCGGGCGAAAACTTTGCCGACTGCTTGTTGCAGTTGGGCTTCAGCAGTATCGGCAGTCCAAGCTTGCGCGGCTTTGAGTTCATCCGCCCAAGGCTTGTGGATAGCGGCAATCTGGTTTGGCTGATCCAACAAGTATTTTTGCACTTCGGCTAATTCAGTCAACAGCCGCGCTGGTAAGATCGCCAAGCCCATGACTTCGATCAAGCCGATATTTTCTTTTTTGATGTGTTGAACATCTTGATGGGGATGGAAAATGCCATCAGGATATTGGGCGGAAGTTTGGTTATCGCGCAATACCAGATCCAATTGATAGGCATCACCGACACGCCGAGCGATCGGGGTGATGGTGTGATGCAGCGTGCCGTCAGCGTCTTGGGCTTTGATCGACACAGCTTCATCTGAATACGTCGCCCAAGTGGCACGAATATGTTCTGCAGCTTGCGCCAATTGCGTGCGATCATTGGCCGTTAAGCGCAACACGCTCATTGGCCAGTGCACGATGCCAGCTTGCACGCTGGGAAAATCAGGCAAGGTGATGGCTTTTTGAATGTCAGCTTTGGCCATGGCGAAATCATGGCGGCCGCCTTGATAATGTTCATGCGCCAACATCGAGCCGCCAACGATCGGCAAGTCCGCGTTAGAGCCGACAAAATAATGCGGCAACATGGTGACCAGATCCAATAAGTTGGTGAAAGTTTGGCCGTTGATGTGCATCGGTTCATGCACCGCATCCAAAAAGATCGCATGCTCATTGAAATACGCATAAGGCGAATATTGGAAGCCCCAAGTTTTGCCGCCTAAACCAAAGCGAATGATGCGATGGTTGCCACGGGCAGGGTAGTCCAAACGCCCAGCGTAGCCTTCGTTTTCCAAGCATAACTGGCAAGCCGGATAGCCGGATTTGGCGGCATGCGCTGCCGCAGCAATGGCTTTGGGGTCTTTTTCTGGCTTGGATAAGTTGATGGTGATCTCTAAATCGCCATATTCAGTCGGGGTCGTATAGCCGATATTTTTGGCAATGGCGCGAGTTTGAATGTAGTTATTGGCGCGAGACAATTGGAAAAACCAGTCAGTGGCAGCTTTTGGGGAGTCTTGGTAAGCGGACCAGAATTTGGCGTTGGCCGCACTAGGCGTTGGGGTGCCGAGGGCCATCAGTTCCGCTTCCAAGATCTGCTTGGCTGGGCCTAAGTCGTCGATGGCGCCATTGTCAACAGCACCTGCCACTAAGGCATCTAAGTTGTCTAAAGGATCGCTTTTGGCTGCAACGCGATCAGTGGCGTCGCCGACTAAATTGCGCACACGGTTGATCAAGTAGATGCGATCCATTGGGGTGAGCGTGGGATTTAATTGTAAGCAGTAATTCGCGTGAGCTTCGATAGCATTCATATTACTTATCTCCAAAACCTTCTGGGTGCGTTTGATGCCAATTCCAAGCCGTGGCGATGACTTGTTCGACATCATCGAACTTCGGCTTCCAGCCTAAGATCGTGCGGGCTTTATCAGAAGCGGCGATCAACGTTGAAGGATCACCTGGGCGCCGCGGGCCGATCTTAGCTGGGATCGGTTGGCCAGTGACTTTGCGGGCAGCATTTAAGATCTCTAAGTTAGAAAAGCCAGTGGCAGAACCTAAGTTAAAGGCATTAGAGTCATGGCCATCAGCCAGATATTGCATCGCCAAAATGTGCGCGTCAGCAAGGTCAACGACATGGACATAATCGCGGACGTTGGTGCCATCTTTAGTCGGATAATCATCACCAAAGATCTGCAGGCCATCGCGGGTGCCAGCAGCGGCTTGTAAAATGATCGGGATCAAATGAGTTTCGGGATGGTGATCTTCGCCAATGGACCCATCTGGCATCGCACCAGCCACGTTGAAGTAGCGCAAAGCCACGAACTTGATCCCATAAGCGACGTCCGCCCATTTGATGATCTTTTCCATGGCGAGTTTGGATTCGCCATAAGGGTTAGTTGGCACTTGCGGGTCATCTTCATGGATCGGCACTTGCTTAGGTTCGCCGTAAGTGGCGGCAGTAGAGGAGAAGACGATCTTTTTGATGCCGAATTGATGCATCGCTTCTAGCAAGGTGATCATACCGCCAGTATTGTTGTCAAAGTACTTCAACGGATCTTTCATGGATTCAGGCACAATGGAAAAAGCGGCAAAATGGATCACGCCATCGATTTTTTCTTGGGAGAATACTTGGCTCAAGAAATGGTAATCGCGGATATCGCCTTGATAAAAGCGGGCTTTGGGGTCAACGTCGCGTTTGTGGCCGGTGATCAAGTTGTCCAATACCACCACGTCTTGGCCTGCTTTGATCAGCTGAGCCACAGTATGGGAGCCGATATACCCGGCGCCACCTAAAACAGCAATTGTCATATGATGATCTTCCTTTCAAGTTTCACGTGAAACAACGACAGATTATAAAGCCTTTGGACCGTCAGCGATTTCAGCAACATAAAAGTCTGCCGCATAGCCGATAGTCTTTTCGTATTCGGCACCAACAGCGGCTTTAACCGCATCGACGGCATTCTTGTTGACGATGGCAATGGCGCAGCCGCCAAAGCCGGCCCCAGTCATGCGAGCACCTAATACGCCAGGTTGCTTCAAAGCGGTTTGCACCAAGGTGTCCAATTCCTTGCCAGTGACTTCATAGTCATAGGCTAACGATACCCCAGAAGCGGAAACCAAGCGAGAAAAGGCGTCCAACTTACCAGCTTTCAACGCGTCAACGGCTTCCAGCGTCCGTTGGTTTTCCAATACTGCGTGGCGCGCGCGACGGATCAAAGTGGCGTCATAGATCAAGTAGCTGTATTGGTCAAACGTTTCGGCATCCAAATCACCTAAAGACTTGATGTCGAGCTTGGTTTGCAGGCGGGCCAAAGCTTCTTCACATTCGCTGCGGCGTTCGTTGTACTTCGAATCAGCCAATTCGCGGCGCTTGTTGGTGTTCATGATCAAAATGACGTTGTCACCAAGTTCAACTGGGACGGATTCATATTCCAAGGTGTTGGTATCCATGAACGTCGCGCGGTTGGCTTTACCCATGCCGATGGCGAATTGATCCATGATCCCAGAGTTGACGCCGATGTAGTTGTTTTCCACTTTTTGGCCGAATTTGATCAAGTCAAGCATTTCAAAGCCAGCATCAAAGGTGTCATTGAGGATCTTACCAGCTAACAGTTCCAAAGAGGCGGAAGACGAAAGGCCCGCACCGTTTGGTAAGTTACCATAGATGTAAACATCCAAGCCTTGGGTGAGCTTGGCGCCGTTTGCGATCAATACTTGGGCCATGCCTTTGAAGTAGTCGCTCCATTTGTGATCAGCGGCGGAGTTGATTTGGTCTATTGGAATCTCAATGATCCCATTTTGTTCAAAGTTGCCAGAGATCAAGCGCAAGGCGTTTTGGTCGTTGGCCGCCACTGCGGCGTAAGTGCCAAGGCTGATGGCACATGGGAAAACATGCCCGCCGTTGTAGTCGGTATGTTCGCCGATCAAGTTGATGCGGCCAGGGGCGAAGTAGCATTGTTCAGGCTTAGTCCCGAAAGCTTTGGTGAAGCCTTGCGTTAATTGAGTGGTATCCATAAGATTTTCTCCTCGTTTCGTTAAGGTTAGCTTTGACGTAATTGTAAAGTCGATGCGATGGTCAGCTTCAAAGGTTGGCTGTATTGGCCGCGGCGGATATCGGCTAATAAATGCACAGCCGCTTGACCTAATTCAGCTGTGGCGACATGGACGGTTGATAATGCCGGCGTCAAAAACTTGCCGACTGCCAGATCATTAAAGCCGATCACCCGAACTTGATCAGGGACGCTTACGCCATGTTCTTGTAAGGCCTTGATCGCGCCGATCGCCATGGTGTCAGAAGCGACGAACCAAGCAGTGGGGCGCTTGTCTTCAGGCAGTTCATCCAGCGCTTGGGTCATGGTTTGATAACCAGACTCAGTGTTGAATTTGCCAGTGATGATCATCGGTTGAGTGCCACCAGCGGCGATCACCGCACTGGAGAATAACGCTGGGCGTAAGTCGTGTAACGGGACTTGATCGGTGGTGGCTTCTTGACCGGCCAACATGCCGATGTTGGTGTGGCCTTCATCCAAGAAGTATTTGGCGATCGCAGTGATCGGGGCTTGAAAGTCTGGCACCACGCAAGATACGCCGGCGGTAAGCACATCTTGATCGATCACGACCAAAGGTAATTTCTTGGCTTTAAACGCTTTCAATTGTGCGGGTGAGTATTTACCGATCGCGATCATGCCGATCAAGTCATTGGTTTCAGGGAAGTCGTCACCTGGAAACACCCGCACCAAGTCAAAACCATCTTGGGTCAGTTGATTTTCAACACCCCAGCGGATCGCCCGGTAATACAAGTCGCCAGTTTCATCGGCTTCCGTGTACCAAGGCATCACCGCGACAGTGCCGCCAGATTGCGGCTGTGTGCGTTGGTGTTTGGTATAGTTCAACGCTTCAGCAGCGGCAAAGATCCGCTGGCGGGTGTCGGTAGCAACTGATAATGTGGTGTCGCCGTTCAATACTCGAGAAACGGTGCCGACTGCGACGCCGGCTTGTTTGGCAATATCTTTTAAAGTAGCGATAAACACGCACCTCCTTTAACTCAAAATCAGTGTAACACATATTAAGTTAAAATTTAACCCATTTTTGGTAAAAGTTTACCAATAAATTTTTTCTATGCCTGATCAAGTGGGAAACCGCGTGAACGCTTTCGATTTATCGCTTGTGGCATGTTGACGACGCACTAAAAAAGCGACTCGCTTTTCAGCGAGCCGCTGGTGACATTCCGTTAATCATCGATTTCTGGGGCATGGCCGCGTTGCGCCGACAACATCCAGATGCGTTTTTCGATCGCAGTATGGAACCCAGTCAAAATATCTTGCGTGGAGTCGTCGCCTTCTTGGCCGGCAGTATCGATCCCTTCTTGATAGACCTTTTGCAAGTGACGATAGCCAGCAATCAAGCGAGCGAAGCGTTCATCCATGGTGGCTTCATAAGACCCTGGAACGGATTGAATGCCGGAATGTTCCGCGAATTCTTCCAAAGTCGAATATGGCGCACCATCGATCATGATCAAGCGTTCAGCAACGGCATCGAGTTGGTCGTTGATCTCGTCTTGATACTCATCCATCAGCGGATGCAAGAATAAGAATTCTGGCCCGCGCATGTACCAGTGCGTTTGGTGAATGACAGCAGCCATTTGACTGAGGTCGGCCACCAGTTGGTTCAAAACAGTTTTGGTCTGAGGATATTGCATAAAAACCCTCCTTTGCCCTAAGGCGTCCAAAGCAGCTAACAACATTAATTATAACAAGGGGCCTTAACGCTTGGCAAAGTTTACCCATGTTGGTAGACTGATGACAAGGAAGTGACTCAAAATGTCTGACTTACGCACGCGCCGCACGTTATTTGCGATTGATCGTACTTTTTTCAGCTTGTTAAAAACGCATGCCTTTAGCGAGTTGAACGTGTCGTTGATCTGCGAAGAAACGCACATCACCCGCTCGACATTTTACCAATATTACTTAGATCTTGATGATTGGCTGGAGCGCATTGTTGGCCGCTACACGCTAGAAGTACAGCCGCTGATCAAATGCGATGATCGCACCGCCGCTTCAGATGTGTCTGAGGTGGTGTCAACGCTGCAAGCAAACGCCGATTCGGTGTTGACTTTGTTGAAGATCCATCATCCAGCAGGGGATCTTTACGCCCAACTGGTGCAATTGTACGCCGATGCGTTTAAGCCATTGGTGCAAGGGGACCAGTATTTGGCCACGATCTATGCCCAAGCGGCAGTCGTCAGCATTGCGTGGCAGTTGCAACACCCTAAAGATCCACGCGTTGAACCGTTAGCCGCGGTGGTAAAAGCGCTGTGTGAACAGGCATAAGACCAAGACGCAATCGAAAGTTACGAAATGAACACGACAGTTACCGAGATGTACGAGCCAAAAAGCAACGCATTTGCGTAGAAGAGACCTGCCAAGCAAATCACAAAGTTTGCGATTTACTCGGCAGGTCTCTTCTACTCGGTGCTTTGACCGCTTTATGGCTCAGCCATTACTTTAATGCCCGCAATAATTCGACCATGTAGTAAGTCCCAGTTTGATAGTCTTTCACGCGCAAGCTTTCATTTGGCGCATGGGCACCAGAGCCGTAATACCCACAGCCAACTGAAACGATCGGGACGTTCAAGGCATCAGCCACTGGCGCTTGGGGACCGCCGCCAGCAGAATTTGGCACAACATTGACGTTGTCTTCGCCGTAAACTTGTTTGGCGACTTTGGTGACGGTTTGATACACGTTGGAGTCCAGATCAGAACGCAGCGGATCTTCCCCGAGGTTGAAGGTCATTTCCACGTCACTGAAGCCATTTGCGTCGAGTTGCTTGCGGATCAGGTCAAAACAAGCTTTTGGGGTTTGACCTTGGGCTAAGCGACAATCGAGTTTGGCGGTGGCGACTTTAGGGATGACGGTTTTGACGCCAGAGCCGTTATAGCCGGCATTAAAGCCGTTGACAGTTAAGGACGGTTCGTTGACAAAGGCGAGTTTAGGATCGTCGCGTAAAAATGGGGTGCGTAAGCCGGCGCGTTGGCGTAAACTTTCTGCGTCAAAATCCATGTTTGCCACAGCTTGTTTGGTGCTGTCACTCATGGGCGCCACCAGATCATAATACCCGGCCACAGCGAGCTTGCGATCAGGCGTGCGCAAGCTGGTCAAAGCGTCCATCAAGCGCCACGCCGCATTGTCGACAAACGCGCCTAAAGAAGAATGCAAGTCGACATCGGCGGTTTGGACTTTCAGATCAAAGGCTAAAATGCCTTTAACGCCGCCGCTCACGGTGAAGTGTTCTTGTTCGTTGATACTGCCGCCTTCCCAAACGCAAAGGTCACTGGCTAATGCTGCTTTGTGGGCGTCGACATATTGGTTAAAATGCGTGGAACCCACTTCTTCTTCGCCTTCGACCATGAATTTCACGTGGCAAGGCAAGCCGCCATGGTCTTGCAAATACTGCAAAGCGGTCAAGCGACACATCAATTCGCCTTTGTCGTCGCTGATCCCGCGTGCGCGCACGGTACCGTCAGGCAAGAAAGTCGGTTCAAACGGCTCACTATGCCATTCATCTAAAGGTTCTGGTGGCTGCACGTCATAATGGTTATAAAACAGCAAGGTTTGCTCGCTTTGCCCGTCAAATTCGGCAAAGACCACCGGACTGCCGCCAAATTCATGCCATTGGGCGGTTTGTTTGGCACCTAAGGCTTGGAATTTCTGTTCCAGCCAAGCGGCAGTTTCTTCAATGTGTTCATGTTTGGCTGATACACTGGCTAAGCGTACATATGGCGCCAGCTGGTCAAAATACGTTTTGGCAAATGCTTCAACAGTTTCTTGTTCACTCATATTTGTTTCCTCCTATTTCAGATCCACGCCACGCCAGCCAGGTTCACCACCAGCAGCGTTATTGATCACGCCGGTAAGCTTGGGGTTGCGCATGTAGTTGGTGGCATTTTGATATAACGGGATGACGCCTTGGTCTTTCATTAACAGCTTTTCGGCTTTGACCATGGCATCCCAGCGGGTTTGTAAGTCGGCAGTAGTGTTGGCAGTTTTCATTAAGCTGTCGTATTCAGCGCTGCTCCAGCCGCCGAAGTTATAGGAATTGCCGGTGGTCATCATGTCCAAGAAGGTGGTTGGATCGTAATCGGCGCTCCAGCTCGTCAAGATCACATCAAAATCGCTACCTAACAGTTTCTTAACCCGTGTGGACTTCGGGACTTTTTGTAAGGTGACTTTGCAGCCTTTAAGGTTTTGTGACCAAGTTTGTTGCAAGTACTGAGAAATCGTATCCCATGAGTCGTCTTCGTCCACGGTGAAGGTAAAGGCTAAGCTCGATACCCCTAGTTGTTTCAAGCCTTTGGCCCAGTATTGTTTGGCGAGTTTCATATTGTAAGCGACGCCGCTGTTTGCAGGATCTTGTACATAAGCATCTTTGGCAAAATCACTGCCATCTTTCGGGCTGGTGCCAAGGTTGCGAGACACGAAGCCTAATGCGGATTTCGAACCGTCAGCCGCAGTTTTTTGCGTGTACGTGTCACGGTCAACGACCAAGGACAACGCTTTTCTGATGTTGACGTTATTGAAGGCTTTCTTTAATAACGGTGAGCTTGGCGCTTTTTCGTTAGTGACCACATAAGTGCCGATCCCAGATAACACTTGTTTGAAGGCAGGGTCGTTTTTCTCCGCTTTGACTTGGGTGCCAGCGATCTCGGTTTGATCAAGTTTGCCAGATTTGAACAAGGTCAAGCCGGTGGTGGTGGTTTTGACCACTTGATAGTTGACGTTGTTCAAATGGATATTGTTTTTGTTCCAGTAGTGATTATTTTTGACCAAAGTCCAAGTATCATTGGTACCATTCCAACTTTTAACGGTATAAGGGCCGTCATAAGTCATTTTGGCGGCGTTGGTGCCATAAGCTTTGCCATATTTTTCGACGGCACTTTGTTCTTGGGGGAGGAATTCTGGATTGGACATCAAGGTCAAAAAGGTGGCCATTGGGTGTTCAAGTTTGACGGTAAATTGGTATTTGCCTTGCGCCGACACGCCTAAAGCATCCGGCTTTTGCTTGCCAGCCATGACGGCATCGGCATTGACGATGCCAGAATAGCGATAGCCGTTCACAGATTTGGTGGCTGGATCAACAGTGCGCCGCCACCCATAAACGAAATCTTGGGCGGTGACAGGTTTGCCGTCGCTCCATTTGGCGTTATGGCGCAAGGTGAAGGTGTAGGTTAAGCCATCTTTTGACTCGGTCCATTTCGTGGCGATGCCAGGGACTTTGGCGTTATGTTTGCCAACAGTGAGCAAGCCTTCTTCAACGTTGTTCAAGACTTCACCGCTAGTGGTGTCGCTATCTTGCGTCGGGTCTAGGGTCATCAGTTGGCTGGGGATGGAGACGGAGGAATTTTTTGAGGTAGCGGCGTCAGCGTTTTTGCTACCGCAAGCAGCTAATAGTAACAAGGAAGCAAGTGCGGTACTGGTTAACCCTAGCTTAAAGGGCCGGCTCTTTGTGAGTTGATTCACGGATCGTTTCATTCTTCATTCCTCCAATTTGTTAAAACATGCGTTGGCCATGCAAGTAAACTTGTTTGTCGGCTTGCCGGAAATTGTTGACGTCTTCGAGTAAGTTGCCTTTCAGCACCAAGAAGTCGGCGTATTTCCCAGTTTGTAAGCTGCCATATTCATCTGCGACACCAAGCAAGTCAGCGGCATTTTTCGTGGCGGCGTAAAGCACTTGTTGCGCCGGCATGCCGACTTTGTTGACCAACAAGTCGAGTTCGTCAAAGTACCCAGTTTCAAAATCGTTGAATGGGGTACCAGCATCAGTGCCAGTGGCAAAAGGCACGCCGGCTTTAACGGCCATTTTCATATTTTTGAAAAAGGCTTGGGCAAAATCGCTGGCTTTTTTCACCATGTAATCTGGGATCTGGCCTTGGCCATGATCGACGATGCCTTGCACGGCGTTAAGGGTCGGCACCAAGTAAACTTGATTGGTTTTCATGTATTCGGCTTCTGATTCATCTAAGAAGATCCCGTGTTCGATGGAATCGACTCCAGCATTCAACGCTAAGCGAATGCCTTCAGTGCCTTGGGCGTGGGCGGCGACTTTGCTACGGCGCGCATGGGCTTCGCGAGTGGCGACTGCCATTTCTTCTAAAGTAAATTCGGCATCAAGCGGGGAGTCAGCGACTGACATCACGCCGCCAGTGGCCATCAACTTGATCACATCCGCGCCGTGTTTGAAGCCTAAGCGCACCGCATGGCGCATTTCATCAGGCGAGTCGACGACATAAGATTCATCGCCAGTGTGATCTGGACTGTCACCGTGGCCACCAGTGGCACTCATGGCGCGACCAGAGGCGACCACATGTGGGGCTTTAAAGCCGTAAACTGGCTGGGCGTCACGCAACTTGATATCGACATCATAATTAGTTGATAAGTTGCGGACATAAGTGACGCCTGATTTCAGCAAGTCGTGCAAGTTCTGCAGGCCTAACAAGGTGACTTCTGCTTCACTGCGATGGCCTTGCGCCAGTTGATGCGAATTCGAACCCAGATGCACGTGACAGTTCATAAAGCCTGGGGTGACGAATTGCGCGTTGAGATCAACTTGACGGTCGGTAGTTGGCGCGCTGCCAGTACCAGTGGCGGTTAATTTACCGGATTCATCGTCGACGGTGAACCAGGAATCAGGCGTGAAACCATCGTGCAAACCATCGAATAATTGGGCGTTGAAATAAGTTGTTTGGGTCATAATAAGTGCCTCGCTTTCGAATTTTGGGTATAAAAATAGACGCCTGCGCAAAGTGATTTTTTGCGCTAGCGCCGATCAAATTGGATCGGCCGAGAGTTATTTGCTGAGTGGTTCAAGGTGCAAAAAAAGCACCTGCGATTAAACGACCAGCGTGAAAATGGCGTTAGGCCATGATCGCACTGATCACCATAATGGCGCGGGTGCTCAGTAAATATTCTCGGTTGTTTAAATTAAATGACATCAACATGGCAATTCCTTTCGGCGCAGTGATCACTCACTGGCAACGACCACCGGAAATTGATTTCCGGTTGGAATAGTCAGGCTTATGACGGCGTCCCATCAAACCGTCACCTTAACTATTCGGCGAACACATCAGCGTGTGGGACCACGTTAATGCGAATAATCGCCGAAATAATCAAACTGTGCAGTTGGACGTTTGCGTTGATCATAAGTCGTGGCCCCTTTCGTTTAATGTGATTCGCTTAGGAATTGTGATCAGTATAACGACTGATTTAATGGGTCGTCAAGGGGAAATTTCATTTTATTTTAATTTAGTTCTAACCTAAACGGGGCAATTCAGGCTGATCAAAGGCGTAACCTTGCACAAAACGGCCTTTCAAAACATGCCGCACATAATCCGCATCGACGGAATTTTCGATTTGGTTAAAAATCACGTCGACTTCAAATCGGCGACACCGCTGATACCACGCCACCATCGCCGCTTCGGCTTCGGTGTTATCAGAAAAGGCCTCGCGCAAGCCATTCAATGAAATATTCAACCCGTCAACTAGCGGCAAGATCTCGGCGACTTGGGCGGCATCTTGTTGCAAGTGCAACACATCTGGGATAATGCGAATATCATATTTTTCATAGCGATGGCGCACGCGTTTCAAAGTGGCCGCACTTGGTAAGCGGCGCAAGTTGACCCATAACAATTTCGGTGCGTCAGGCTGAGCGAGAAAGCGGCCTAACGTTTCGGGGATTTCTGGTTGGGCGAATTCTTCAGCGCTGAGGTAGATCGACATGCGCTCTTTGGTGTTCATGCGCGCGGCTTCTTGCATGAAGGTCATTTGCGTTTGCAACGGCTCTGGGCGCGTCACCGTTTCCCAAAGATCGCGGTCGCGGCGATAATGCGCCAATAAAACTTCATTGGCGATCACGTTCAAGTTGTGCTTCACATCGACGACACGTTGCGTGAAGTAAGTATAAGTTTCCATGGCGCGTTCTGGGCGCATATCCGCGACGGCTTGGCCAAAAAGGGTGACCGTATCGCGGCCACGTTGTTTGGATTGATAGAGATTTTTGTCGGCGCGGCGAAACAGATCATCCGCTTTGGCGTCAGCGAAAGTCATTTCCGCCAACCCACAAGAAAGGGTACAAGGAATGTGGTAGACCCCAGCAGGCAAGTCGCGACTGCGCACCGCTTGCCAACAAGCGCGTGCTAAATGCAAAGTTTCTTGTGAAGACAGTCCTAAGCACACGATCGTGAATTCTTCACCGCCAGTGCGGTAAAGCGTCGCGTTTACGCCTTGATCATTGATCTGATTTTGCAAGGTGTTGGCGATGCCAGTGAGGACATCATTGCCGATTAAATGGCCAAAATGGTCATTGATCGCTTTAAAACGATCGATATCAATGGCAATCAGTGTCAGCGGCGTATCGTTTTGGTGGGCGTCAGTAAAGGCTTTAGGATATTCAGCTTCAAACGCCGCAAAGCTTTTGGTTTGCGTCAACGCGTCGTATTCAACTTGAAAGGCATTGGCTTGGCTTTGCAGCTCTAAACGGTGAGTCCGCGCCAAAAAAACGCCAGAAACAGCGATGGCGATGGTTGAAAAACTCAACGCCTCCAGTCGGATCAAAGGCGTCATGGTGAGCCCGCGAACAACTGGTGGGACACTGAGCCAAAACGCCGCTGCAATACTCCAAATGGCGAAAATGTGGCGGCCGACGTGATAGCGGATCGCCCCGCGGAAAAACCAGATCACGATCACCCAAACGGCAAAAATCACCACCATTGCCGCAAAACTGAGTTGGTGAAAATCACTTTGGTAATAAGTTAACCCGACGCCAAACAGTACGGCTAAGCGCGCGATGTATTCCCAAAAGTTGGTATCAGCGTCAAACATCACAAACGTTAAAATAAAAACGGTGATCGCATTAAATAACATCGCCAAATTTGGTAGCGTATGTGCGGAACTGATCGCATAAAATATCAGCGCGATCGCCACGGCACTGCTTGGGACCCAAAAACGCCAACAAAGGCCACGCAAACTAGTGCGTGGCCTGGTGATCGCGTGTTCCCATTGTCGACTTTGATAATTAACGAAACCTGTGGTGAAAAGCACCATCATCACAGCTTGTGCGGTGTACAATAAAAAAGCATAAAGCATACTCGGCCCTTCCCCCTTGGCTGATCGTGCATTGCCTTCCAGTATAACAGTTGTATTCAATCAAATACAATTGCGTTAATGGGACTGTCACCACTTTTCGTGAAAAAAAGGAGTTTAAGATGCAAATTGCGACGCAAGTGAATCAATTGGCGCGCTTTTTAGGACCACGCAAGGTTTCGGCATTGACTCAAGAGGCTTTTCAGAAAACACTTGGTCACCCACAAGTGGATGTGTGTGCGCTGTTTGGCGGGTCGATTCTAGCCGGCGTGGCGGTGTTGGCAGAAGCGATCCAACACCATATCGCCAAGCATTATGTGATCGTTGGCGGCTTCGGCCATACTACCGCCAAATTATTGGCCAAAGCGGCGCAATTGTACCCAAAGCTGACGCCGGTTGAAAGCGAAGCCGAGCTGTTTGCACAAATTTTGCAGCGAGAATACGGCTTATCAGTGGACGCATTGGAAACGGCATCGACGAATTGTGGCAATAATATCACCAATTTATTGCAGGTGGTGGCGGCTCATGATTGGCCTTGCGAGTCGGTGTTATTGATGCAAGACGCCACCATGCAGTTGCGCATGCATGCAACGTTAGCCAAAGTCGCGCCAAATCTTGAGATCGTCGATTATGCCACGTATCACGTGCAAGTCGACGACAAATTGGCCTATGATACCACCCCGCTTGGCATGTGGCCGCTGCATCAGTATTTGACCTTACTGTGTGGGGAGTTGCCGCGGTTGCGCGATGATGCTAGCGGCTATGGACCACAAGGCAAAGGCTTTTTGGCGCATGTCGAGATCCCTGCTGAAATCCAACAAGCGTGGCAGGATCTGATCACGATGGATCCAAGTTTGAATCGGCAAGCGGATCCGCGGTTCAAAAGTACCGATTAAATAACAAGATCCCGATCAGTGACGTCGCTGATCGGGATTTTTTAAACTGAGATTCAGCGCGCGAGCAACTTTTTGCGCAGTTCACTGACTTTGCGGAAACTGACTGCGGCTGGTGGCGCAAAAGCAAAGGTCAACTGGCGGCGTTTGGGGTCAAAGGCCACGACTTTGGCTAAGTTGACCAAGTAACTTTTGTGACAGCGACACAACTGCGGGTAGCGCGCTTCATAATCGTTGAGATTGCCGCGAAATTCAGCCGTTTCGTTGTCACTGATCAAACTCAGCGTGCCTGGTTCACCAGGTACCGTCATTAAATAAGCGATTTGGTTTAACGCAACGGCGTGAATGGTGCCAGCTAAGGTATACGTCACTTGGTCGAGCGCTTGCGTCAAGCGCTTGGCCACCGTCAGCAGATCTTGATGGATCATCGCCGCACACGTGTCTGCAGGTAAGCCTTTTTGGATCAAGTCCAGCGGCATGATCTTGTTGGTGACGATCAATAAAGCCGACTCTGGGTGATTGGTGACGAAAATAATGTCAGCATTTGGGACTTTGCTGCGAATAAAAGTGGCCAGATCGATGCCGCTGATCGCTGAATCGGCAATTTCAATGTCTAAGAAAAATATCGCCGTTTGCGGGGTATGGGTTGAAAGGTTGTCCATGATCGCTTGTGGATCAGCGGTCGCCAGCTGGAGTTGAAACGCCAGCGCTTCGATCGTGATGGTGTTGGTGACTTGTTGGGTCAAAAAGGCGCGATAAGTGGGATCATCTTCTAATATGTAAATAGGGGGCATCAAACTACCTCGATCACTAAATTAATGGCCAGTTTGTTTGTTGACACATGCTTTCTGAGCTTGAGGTGATGATTTCGGGTGGAGATCGCGCGAATGTTGGCCCAACCATGGCCGTGGTCAGCGCCTTTGGTGGTATAGCCGGCTTCACCTAACCGAAACAGTTTAAAGTCGGCTGAGACTTTATTGATCACTGTGATCATTAAATCGCGCTCAGACGCGTCAAGTAGCACCTCGACTTCACCTTGCGGGTCAGTGGCTTCAATGGCATTATCCAACAAAATGCCCACCACACGCAAGCTATCCAGTAAGTCGGCATTATTGGCGATCGTCACTGTGCCGTTGGTTTGCAGGTTCAGCTTAATGTTGCGGTTTGCCGCTTGAGTCCATTTCAAATACAGCAAACTGCGCAGCGGCAACGCTTTAACAGCATCAAGTGCTGAGTGATCAGGCTGGATCTGATTTAAGGTCTGTTTGGCTTGGGTGAGCACTTGCTTGGTTTGGGTCAACTCGGCGTTAGGGTGGGCCAACGACAACTCCAAAGACGCCAATACATTCTTGTAGTCATGCAAGATCTTTTGGGTGTGGGCTTGTTGGGCTTCAAGATCGGCGTAGTATTTTGCCCGCGATGCGTCTGCGGCTTGTAACAATTTGAATTGGGCGCTGGCTTGCAAAGCGTGGTTCAAAAAGAAGAACGCCGCCAAGTTGCTGGCGATCAATAGCAATAAGATTCCTAAGATCGTGGCTTCCACGCGAAACGACAAGTGGACCCAATCGGCGATCATGTCCGCCGCGTAAAGGCTGGCACAAGTGAGCAACGAATAGCCGATAAACACGCGCCGACTGGCCAAGTCAGCAGCTAAGGTCTGCTTTAACGCCTGCAGTTGCGAGTCAAAGCGATAAGTTGCGTAAATGATCGCGCCGATCACCAAGGCATTGATCAAAATGGTGGAAATGGCGTCAGCGATCACTAACTGGTGCGTCGATAACGGCAATTTCAACAAGCGCGGTAAGGTGACCAGATTGCGATAGAAAATATAGCCATCGATCAAAAACAAAAAGCTGATGATCGTCGGCGACGCGTGGCGCTTCAATAGCGTGGCAATATAAAGCGCCGCAAAAACGACTTCACCGACGCTGCTGAAAGCCAAGGAAAAAATCGTGGCCAATAGCCACCATTTCACCACATAGCCCCAATGGATCTGGTCAAATAACAGTTTGGATTGCACCACAAAAATCATGGCAAATTGGGGAATGACTTCCATCAAATAAGTGGGAATGGTCACATCGATCATTATCAAGCACCTTTCATCTTTTGATCGCACGCAAAGCTTGCTTGCCCCTTAATTATAGTGGTTCACGGCGATAAAAGTATCGACGTTTATCGGCGAATCTGAGACGTTAATTTTTTTGATCGTCAATTTTACTTGCGGCAAGTATACTGAAGGCGAAAGCAAAAGGGGTGAGCAAATGGATACGCGACAAAACGCACAAACGTTGGTGCATGACTTATACAACGAGTTGATCCAGCGTGAACAAACGCCTGAATTGACCGATATCACTGATGTGTTGTTGCAAGTTTATAAGAAACTCGATACTGTCAAAGATCCAGAAGTTTGGGTGAATCGCCTGGTGAATTATATTTACCTGGTGGGTAAAGCTGGAAACGTTGAATTTGGCCACAGTGCCGAAGCCAAGCTGATCGCATTAGGCGATATTTCCAAGTTAGCTGGGTGGAATGGGCATAATCGCGCCGCTTATAACGACAAAATGCAGTTTTATGGCGTGCTTGACCCAAAGCCTAAGCGTTTTCCATAAGCTGATCAAGAAAGCAGGTGGACACATGTATGGGGTAGCTTTTCGCATCGGCACTGGCGAAGCCATGCTGGCCAGCGCTGAGATCATCGCGCTGATCCCGGCAGTTTTGCTCAAGGCGCCTTGGTGGGTTTATGTCATGATCACCGTCGCCGTCGTGTTGGCGTTCATTGGTGGGCGCATCGACAAAAATGCTGAGTTGCGCGATCCCAAGAACTTCCGCAATGGCTCAGCCGGGTATCCGTTTTGGAATAAGTATCGCAAGTAAGAATCGAAGTGAAACAAATGTCTTTCAAATCACAAAAGCGTATGGATACGGTCAAAACATCCAAACAAGCCATTCAAGCGTTACGCGGCTTACTGATCAAACGTCCGGACCAGTCGCCACAATTGTTAGATATCACCGATGTATTGGGTCAAGTCTACCGCAAGCTGGACACCGCTAAAGATCCAGAAGCGCTGATCAATCGGTTAGTGAATTATATTCGCATCAAAGCCAGCAATGGGAAGATCATTTTCCCGACGCCGCAAGAAAGCTTGATCGGCCAATTGGCTTGGATCGGTGCCAAGGCTGGGTGGAATGGGCTGTATATGGCAGACTTTTCAGACAAGCGCCAATTTTATAGCCTCTTAGAACCCATGCCGATTCGCGACTGAGTTGAAGCGAGTTAAACGCGAGTCGACCAAATCAAAAGACCAAGACTTGAAAATCATTCGTGATTTCCGAGTCTTGGTCTTTTTTGATCAAAGTAAGTGACGGCCTTGAATCAAGCGTCGATCTTAGTTTTCAGGTCTTGGATGATCTCAGCTAAAGAGACGTCAGCCATTTGCGCTTCTGCGGCGTGTTGGATGCGGTCATACACGCCATCTAAAGTGGTTTGGATATTGCGACCAACAGGGCAGGCCAGATTGGTTTGCGGGTCAACATGTAGCAATTGTTGCGCGTCATCGATCGCTTGATACACATCCAGCAAGCTGATGGTATCTGCTGGGCGCGCCAAAGTTGCAGCACTGATGCCAGGGCGCGTCGTTAACAAGCCTGCCTTGGCCAATTGCGCCATCAATCGCCGCACCAAACTAGGGTTGGATTCGATCGAGCCGGCGATGGCTGTACTGGACACATCGCCGCCTTGGAAAATGTCAACAAAGGCGAGAATGTGGATCGCATCAGAAAGCTTGTGAGAGTATTTCACGCTAAGACCTCTTGGATCGCCTCAGCCAGTGGCGTCAATGGATGGCCGAGCACTTGGGTCAAGTCCGTTGTGGTTGGTTGTAAGCCGCCATTGCGGATCACGGTTTGAAAACCAGCGATCAATTCGGCGACGGGTTTGGGTAAACCAGCTTGTTGCAAACCAGCGGCATAGTCGGCATCGCTGACAAGTTTCACGTGAAACATGCCAGGAATCGCATGGGCGAGATCCGCGTAAGTCCGCGGCGCGCCAGCGAATTCGTAAACGGGTTGCGGATCGGTCAACGTCATCACCCGCGCTGCGGCTTCGGCGTATTCACGCTCTAAAGCCCAGCCGGCTTTGCCATCAGCGGCAGAATAAATAAAATCTTTGCCGTTGGCGGCAGCTTTCAAGGTGCTGGCTTCATTCTCCAAATACCAGTTGTTGCGCAAAAAGCTGTGCTTGATCCCAGAAGTTGCGATCATCGCTTCAGTGGCTTTGTGATCAGCAGCCAAGCTCGCAGGGTTAGTTGGCGCTTGCGGAAAGCTGGTGTAGGCGATGAATTTCACCCCAGCGGCTTTGGCGGCATTGACCACGTTTTGATGTTGGTCAGCGCGAGAAACCTTTTGGCCAGGTTGGCTAGAAACAAATAACAAGCGGTCGATCCCAGCTAAACTTTGGGTCAAGCTGGTGACATCATCGTAGTCGCCTAAGCGTACTGGCACATTGTCAGGCACCAGCTTTTGGGCTTTTTCGAGGTTGCGGGCCAAGGCGATCAAAGCATCACCTGGTTGTAAGAATTGATGTAAGAATTTCAAGGCGACTTGGCCGAAATGGCCAGTAGCGCCGGTAACTGCATATGTTGTCAAAAAAATGCCTCCTGTGATTTATAAAGTAACTTGTAATTTACATTGTAACACCATTGACGAAAAAAACAAGCCGCAAAAGCTACGACTTGTGGTGATCTGGTTTGGGGACACTTTCGAGCAACGCTTGCGCCAAACCATGGGCAGCGGCTTTGAAAGCCTGATGGTCGGTGGCTTTGAGGCCACTTAAAATCGCTTTGGCGCTGGTGGCCGGTTGTTTGGCCAAGTCAGCGAAGGTTTCTTGGCCAGTATTTTGCACCACTTGATATGCCGCATCTAAGGCTTGTTGTTTGGTGGCGTCGTCAAGATCAGCGACCCATTGATTCAGTAATTTCTGCGCATAACGCGAGCGCAGATCAAGCGCCGGCAAATAAACAAAATCCCGCTGGCGGATCTCCCAAGAAAACAAGTCATGTTGATTAAAGCCACTGGCAGTGCTGTGCACCACCGCGAAATCTTGACTGGGATCTAAAATGATCCCGATCAACGAAGATTGTGGCACCAACTTTAAGATCTTAGGGTCTGAAGGCATTGGGCGTTTCAAGCCTGGACCATCTAAGTTGTAAACCATTTGAATGGTAGAACGTAAGTCGCCGGCATGGGCAAAGGCAAAGGTGGCGAGATTGCCGCCTTTGGAATGCCCACCGAGGTAATAATTTCCCGGGTAATAATCAGCGATCTCAGCCAAGTAGTTGCTAGCAGCCAATTGCGACGGGATCGCGTCTAAAAATGTCAGGTTGAAATCTTCTTTCCAATCGACAAAATTTGCTCGGGTACCGCGGAAACTCAAGTAGTACGTGTTGGGCGTCAGCTGAAACGTCACTGCTGAGAATTGTTGTTGGCGCTGGAAATCAAAGTCATTGACTGCTGCTAACCAGTAGACATTTTGATACCGCGGCGTGTGCGCTAGCGTGGTGAGCAACTTCAAGTTATTTGCCGCTTGCCAAGTTTTGGCCACCATCGGCGTTGCGTCAGCTTTGGTCAAATCGCCTAAGCGACCATAAGTGCGGGTGCCGAAGTCACAATAAGCCAGTTGCGCAAAAATCGCCGCATCAACGATCGATAGTGACTGCTGGGCAAAGGTGACGTTGCCAAAACGGTTCAAATAATCAAAATAATCGGCCATGTCGGCACCTCCTTTTGGCTTTAGTTTAACATGTCAGCGCAACGAAAAACCGCCTTGAACCGCGCCAATCGCGCAGTTCAAAACGGTTTTTGTTAATGCGTTGCCACAAAGTGCGTCAAGCGGGAAACGGCTTTGTGCAAATTCTCTTCGCTAGCGGCGTAGCTCAAGCGCACATAACCTTGGCCAACGTCACCAAAAGCCGTGCCAGGAATGATCGCCAAGTGGTCCTCTTTGGCCAAGTCGGTACAGAATTTTTCGGCGTCTGCCGCAAAGCGCTCAGGCAACTTGGCAAATAAGTAAAAGGCGCCTTGGGGATCGATCGCCGAAAACCCGATTGGTTGCAAGGCCTTTAATAAATAGTCGCGGCGTTGTTGATAGATCACGCGCATTTCAGCACCGTCGTTTTGGCCATGTTCTAGCGCTTCGATGCCAGCCATTTGCGCGACAGTGGTGGCGGCAGTGACCGTATATTGATGGATCTTTTTCAACGCTTGGGTGATCGGTGCCGGCGCCAACAAAAAGCCGATCCGCCAGCCGGTCATGGCATGGGATTTGGACAAGCCGGAAATGATCACGGTGTTATCCCAAGCAAATTCAGCGATCGACACATGCGGCGTGCCATAAGTTAGCTCAGCATATATTTCGTCAGCCAAGATCATCAAGTCATGCGCCACGCAAGTTTGAGCCAAAGCTTGCAGCTGCAAGCGGCTATAGGTGATGCCAGTGGGGTTGTTAGGATAATTCAAAATGATCCCCGCAATATGGTCATCAGGGTGGTCGGCAATGGCTTGATCGATCATTTCAGGCGTTAATGAAAAATCATTGGCGCGCGTATTGATGATGATGGCTTTGATGTGGTTTAAGGTGAGCAACGGAATGTAGCCAGGATACACTGGCGCTGGCACTAACACGGCGTCGCCTGGCGCAAACAGTCCTTGCAAGGCGATGGCAATGGCTTCAGTGGCGCCAACGGTGACTAAGATCTCATCTTCGGCGCGATAATCGACATGATATTTGTCATGCCAAGTGGCGGCCACTGCAGCGCGCAGGCGCGGGTCGCCAGCATTGGCAGTGTAATGCGACTGATCGGCAGCAATGGCTTTGATCGCCGCTTGTTTGATATGTTCTGGCGTGTTGAAGTCCGGTTCGCCTAACGTTAAGCGCACCATGTCGGGAATGCCGGCCACCGCATCGTTAAAGCGGCGGATCCCGGAAATCGCAATGTGATCAAGGGCTGGGTTCATGCAAAAAGACTCCTTTTATCGATGTGTTGCATTTAGTGTGGCGGTTTTGGCGAAATTTGTCAAAACTTGATGCAAACTTGATATAGATCAAGAACTTTTTGGCTAAGCGCCGCTACACTGTATTTGTAATCAAACGAAGGGAGTCTTCAACATGAATAAAAAAATCACGATGCAACTCGACGCGCTGACTTGCCCGTCTTGCTTAACTAAAATCGAAGCTGCAGTGAAGCAACAACCTGGCGTCGATAATGTCAAGGTGCTGTTCAACGCCGCTAAAGTAAAAGCTGATTTCGACGACACCCAAAATTCTGCCGAACAACTGACTGATGTGGTCACCAAACTCGGCTATGAAGTCCAAAAAACCAAAGTTAAAGATCTGTAATCAGGAGGAGACAACCAATGTCTGAAGCAATCGAAGCCAAGTACCAAGCAGAAATCAAACAAGCCGATATCGATCACCATAAGCCCACTGCCGGCGCCATGACTGGCCATATCGTGGCCAATATGTGGTATCTGGATGTGAAATACCATCAAATTTTGTGGTTTGTCAAAGGCCCACAAGCCTTCCAGCTACAACAGGTTTACCGCGACTTGATCGCCCAAAACCGCGCGCAACTCGATGACCTAGCTGACGTGTTGTTGGATGAAAATCAGCTACCGCCTAGCACCGTTGATGAATATACGCGCTATACCAAAGTCGAAGAAGACGGGCGGTTGAAGTATGAATCCGCCGAAACCATGGTAGACACCACAGCGCATGATCTGACATTTGCCAACTTGTTTATCGATCGCGCCATTAAGCTCGCTCAGCGCGAAGACCGCCCAGCGATGGCACAAGCATTGACCAAGTTACGCGGTGAAAATAACCGCAACATCCGCCACTTGCAAGCATTCTTAGGCAAAACGGCTTGGGAAGGCTTAGTTGAAGAAGACGATGACGACGACGATGATTAACGTTGGTTTCATGGCCAGCCCCCAAAAGTTTAGCTGACCTGTTTCATCAAATCCGCCCAGTGTTTGGGCTTGCGAATATTAAAAGGTTGCGACTATGCGGCTTTAAAACGCCCATGTCCCACGATCCCGTTTTCTGGAATCGCGGTGCATGGGCGTTTGTGTGTCTTGGCGTTGGTATGGTACGCGACTGCACTGTTTTTTCGTGATTTTAATCGATGGTGATGCTGCCATCATAAGTGGTGGCATGGAGTTTAGGTGATGCTTGAGGATTTTGCGTGATCGCCGTGGGGTGTGTTTGTTCAAACCAGCGAATGTGGCCATCGGTGGTGCTGAGCTGATAACCCCAAGCTTTTGAAGCACCATGGATTGATAGGTCGCCATCGTCGCTTTGCAACGTCACGGCTTGTTGGAAGGTGGTGGCGCTAAAACTTTGATCGCCATCGCGGGTAATGAAGCGCCCGCCGACGACGCTACCACCTTGCATGTCAAGGTCACCATCAACGCTATTGAAGGTTAAAGCAGTTAAGTGGCTGTCGGTTAATTTAACGTCGCCATCATGACTGGTCAAACTGCCTGAGTCCACGCGCAGGTGATGAGCAGACAAATCGCCGTCGCGCAACGTCAACGCCAGCTTGTTCACGTGCACGGGACTATTGAATAAGACTTCGCTGTCTTCAAGCGTGCCACTGAAAGCTTTAAGGGCCAAGGGGTTTGGCACCGTGAGCACGATATGCGGTTCTGCCTCATCGTCGTCATCATCAAAATCGTCGTGGTTAGCCGAGTTCTTTAGCGTCAAGTGACCATCTTGCTGGGTGATCGTCGGTTGGTTTTGTTTGCCGCTGACCACTTTGATCGCGGCTTTGGCGCCTTGTTGGAGCGTTAAGTCGCTATCGTGCAAGTCGACAGTCAGCGTATCAAAATCTTTTAAGGCGATCGTTTTTTGCGTGCGGTGAGAGAGCTTGATGCCGTCATCAAACGTGATGTTGTCAGCAGCGTAATGCCGCCAGCCGAATACCGCCAACACGGCGACGACGATGATGATCAAGCTTGCGATAAGTAAATGTTTGCGCGTCATTTTGTCCCTCCATAGGTCAAACGATGGTAACCATTCTTCAAAAACCGGTCAATCAGTAGGTGCGGTCAATAAGTGATCCACCGCCGAGCGATAATGATGCCAATCGTGGCGGATCTTGGCCAATTGCTCTTGGCCTAAGTCGGTAATGGCGTAGTAGCGCCGGTTGCGCCCATCGACAGGGCGATCATACGTGGTCACCCAAAGCATTTTGTTCAAGCGGCGCAACACCGGATACATGGTCGATTCAGATACGGGCAACACAGCTTGGACTTGTTGCGTCAGCGCGTAACCATAGTCATCAGCATGAGCCAACAGCCCCAAAACGCAGCCATCAAGCACTTCTGTGGCGATCGCAATACTCATAGCTTCCTCCTGACAATATTATATTTGATATAGTATTGTACATTTATAAATATATCGATAACAGCGGCGCTTGTCAACCAAATTATTGCGTCATTGAATTTCCTGTAAGCGTATTAAAAACCGCGACAGCATGGTTTAATAGAAGTATCGAATGAAAAAGGGAGCATGATGAAAATGAAAAAGTGGGTCCACACACATCCCAAAGGGTTTTGGGGCAGCTTAGTTGCCGTGATCGTCGTGGTGATCTTAGTCGGATTTGGTTTGTGGCATCAACATACCAAACAACTGGCTGCCGCCAAAGTCGACCAAACATTAAAAGCCGCCGTTGTTGACAGCCAAAAGCTAGATGCAGCAGTGGCGAAGCACTGGGCCAAACCCAATCAATACATCAAGTCCAACACCTCTGCCCATCAGCTGAGCGCGTTAAAAAAATCAGGCCATCAGCTGATCGCCAAGGTCAAACCTTATCGCGCACACGCCACCGCGAAAAATCAACAACGCTTGAAGCAAATCGACGCGGCGCAAACCAAGCGCACCACCGATATTCGCCACTTGCAACAAGCTCGCGTGGCCACCAACGCGGTGAACGCCTTGGTGATGCCTGAAGCGATCCATGACGCCAGCGTTGATAAAACGGCGATGATCATTGAATCAACTGATCAAGCCGCGATCACCAAAGCCAAGTTGAAAATCGCTGACGCCAATCCGACTTTGAAAAAGACGTTAGGAGATATTTTGGCAACCTGTTCGGCGCAGCTAAAAGAGCGCACGGAATTGAAACAAGAAATCTCCAAAATTTCCAATGGCGGGACTTTAAAAAACGATGTTTCCTTGGCACAGTTGCAGGCGTTTCAAGCGTTTTTGAAGCAAATGACTTATCCCAAGCTGGCAGAAGGCGACCAAACCTTGATCCAAGGCGTTCAAAAAGCGATCGCTGCCATGGATACCAAAAAGATCCCACTAGCCGAACTGCAACGGCGCGCGTTTTACGCGTATAGCAACGGCAAAGACTTACCGGCGGCCTACTTAGATGCCAAACAGTCGCATTTTGATGGGGAGACTTATGTGGCCAGCATTTGGGGGATTTATATCGCCGGCACGGGGCCTTCTGCGCATGAAATGGCCCAACTGAAAATCGCGCGCAACGGGGATTATACGATGACTACGCGAGGCGGTGATCAGAGCGGGAATATTTTCAAAGACATCACCAAAGCGCAGTTAGATAAATTGCGTCAAGACGTGACCAAAGGCGAGCAGCCTAAAGCCAAACCACTGACGGACATTTTTGCCAATGCGCAGGATTTTTATAATTGGGCGATCTCGGCACTGCCGGCGGCGCATGATCCGCATGTGGACGAGCTCAAAACCAACACCAAAGCGACGTTTTCGTTATTCACTGAAGACGATACCAAAGATTTTTCCGTCGATGCCGTGTATGATGTGTCGTTTGATTATGGTACCGGCGAGCCGGCCGTTGATGCCGACTTCGGTCATTTTGGTCGGGTAGTACTGACCAAAGATGGCACGGTTTACTCTGGCTTGCCATGGGGTGTGCTGAGTTTGGATACCGATCTCACTGCGCAAGTGCAACAAAAAATATATACTGAGTAAAACAAAAACGTGAGCGACCGCATTTTGGTCGCTCACGTTTTACGTTAAACAGATTTACGCAAATGAATATCGGCAGGAACTTCAGTGCGGCAAATTTTGATCGGGTCACCGGCGATCAAGGTCATCAATTGCTTGGCGACAGTTTCACCGATTTGATGCAGATCTTGATTGACCACTGTCAAAGCCGGCGCGGCCAAGCCGCCGAAGCGCCAATCGTCATAGCCACATAAGCCCACCGTATCTGGAATGGCGATGTGATGGTGTTGTAACCACTTCAAAGTCGCCAACAACAAATTCCCGTTAGCGGCAAAAATCACGGCGCGTTGATCGGCCACCCGATTCAGCCAGCTTTGCAGATCGTCGACTTGATCATCTGCCACTTCTAACAACGTCACTGGCACGCTGAATTTCTCAGCGACACTTTGCCAAGCGTCAAAGCGCTCTTGGCGCACTGACGCTTCAGCTAACGGATTGGCGATCACCAGCACTTGTTGATAGCCTTTTTCAAGCACCGCTTGGGCCAAGATCTGCGTCGCTTGGCGATCGTTTGACGTCACGCACGCAAAAGCTAGGGGATCGATCACGCGATCGACCAGCATCACTGGGACTTTAGCGTCTTGGACGAACTGGTAGTCTGCGGCTTTAGGACTGCGCGGTTGGATGATCAGCCCGTCAACGTTTTGCGATAACAAGTGGACTAACGCATGGTGTTCTTGTTCAACGGTTTTGCCTTCTGCCACTAGGATCTGAACGCCAAGCGGTTGCGTGATCGCCGCGATGCCTTTGACTAAAAATGGGGCATAGCCATTGGCCAGATCACCGACGACCACGCCGATTTGGTGGGTGTGTTTGGATTTTAAGGCGCTGGCGTTATGGTTGGGCACAAAATGCATGTCTGCGATCACCTTTTTTAGGCGCGCTTGCGTCGATTCAGACATGCGTTCAAAATGGCCATTTAAATAACGGGATACCGTCGCTTTAGAAACGCCAGCTTGTTTTGCCACATCATTGATCGTGTATCTTGCCACTGGTTTCGCCTCATTTCGTCAGTCTTCACCGCTTATTGTACACGTTTTGACGAAGGCATGAAACCGTTGCCTTGCGCCAAGGAACAACTTCCGGTAGAGTGTGAGCAGGAGGTGGTACGATGACGTATGGTTATATCAAAATGATCCGTGGATTAGTCGGACATACGCCGATCATTCTCAATTGTACAGCTGGGATCTTAGTCAATGAAAAGCGCGAAGTGTTGTTGAATCTGCGCACCGATACCCATAATTGGAGCTTGCCAGGCGGGTATTTGGAATATGGTGAAACGTATGCGCAAGCGTTGGTGCGCGAATACAAAGAAGACAGCGGCTTGGAGGTGCGCATTGTGCGGCCGTTGAAGCTGTTTGATCAAGGCGAAACCAAATATCCTAACGGGGATGTGGCGCAAACCATTGCGATGTTGTACTTAGTGGCCCCAGTTGGCGGCGCACTGTTAACGCAAGCGACGGATGAGACCTTAGGCTTGAAGTTTTGGCCATTTGATCAGCTGCCGCCACTGTTGAATCAACAAAATGCCGACATGTTGGCATACGCCGCAAAAAATATTTAGCCGTTCATAAATTGAGCACTTGTTCAACCCTTGATAGCGAACTTAACTAACACGAAACCTACTATATAGGTTTCGTGTTTTTTCGTTGTTGAAGCCTGTAAACGGGCATTGGTGACTGAAAAATAAATTTAGGAAACACTAAAATACACTTTACATATGGAAAGATTAGGTTAGACTAAAAGGTGTTTCAGGGAGGAGCGTGTTCAAATTGAAACAACAGAACAAACAGCCTGAAAAGCATAAATTGATCGAATATGCGAATGGGCCATCGTTGGAAGAGATCAATGGGACCGTTGAAGTTCCGAAAGACAAAGGATTTTGGCGCACGTTATTTGCCTATTCCGGCCCAGCGGCGTTAGTGGCAGTCGGATATATGGATCCCGGTAACTGGTCGACGTCCATTACCGGCGGGCAGAATTTCCAATACTTATTGATGTCTGTGATCTTGATTTCCAGTTTAATCGCCATGTTATTGCAAAACATGGCGGCTAAACTGGGCATCGTTACTCAAATGGACCTTGCGCAAGCCATTCGTGCTCGCACAAGTAAGGTACTAGGCATTATTTTATGGATCATGACCGAGTTTGCGATCATGGCCACTGATATCGCAGAAGTGATCGGCGCGGCCATCGCGCTATACCTGCTTTTCAATATTCCGTTAGTCATCGCGGTTTTCATTACCGTTTTTGATGTCTTGATCTTATTGTTATTGACCAAAATCGGCTTTCGGAAAATTGAAGCGATTGTGGTGTGCTTGATCATGGTGATCTTGTTCGTTTTCGTTTACCAAGTGGCTTTGTCTGACCCAGATTGGGGCGGGGTGATCAAAGGCTTGGTACCAAGTGCCGCGATGATCGCCAACCATCCAAAAGTTGGCGGCATGTCGCCGTTATCTGGGGCCCTTGGGATCATCGGGGCAACTGTGATGCCGCATAATTTGTACTTGCATTCGGCGATTTCACAAACCCGCAAGATCGATCACAGCAATGAAGCTGAGATTCGCCAAGCGGTGCGGTTTTCTAACTGGGATACGAACATCCAGTTATCCATCGCTTTTGTGGTCAACAGCTTGTTGTTGATCATGGGTGTGGCGGTGTTTAAGTCTGGCGTCGTGAAAGATCCATCATTCTTTGGGTTATATCACGCCTTATCCAACACCTCGATGTTGTCTAACGGCGTGTTGATCGCCGTAGCGAAATCTGGGATCTTATCGGCGCTGTTTGCCATCGCATTATTAGCCAGTGGGCAAAATTCCACCATTACTGGGACGTTGACTGGCCAAGTGATCATGGAAGGCTTCGTGCACATGAAAATGCCACTATGGGCACGGCGGTTGGTCACCCGGTTGATCTCAGTGATCCCAGTGCTGTTATGCGTGGCGATGACGTCTGGCATGAGCAAGATCGATCAGCACACAGCATTGAATGATCTCATGAACAACTCGCAAGTGTTCTTAGCCTTTGCGTTACCATTTTCCATGTTGCCACTGTTGATGATGACTGATTCTGCCGCGGAAATGAGTGCCTCGTTTAAAAATGTGGCTTGGGTCAAAATTTGCGGCTGGCTATCTGTGATCGGTTTAACAGTGTTGAACATGATCGCGTTGCCTGATTCATTCGCCGGCTTTTTAGGCGATCATGCGTCAGCTGCTGACGTGAATATGGCCCACATTGCCGCTTATGTGGCGATCGTTGCAGTGTTGGCTTTGCTGGTGTGGTGTGCGGTCGATATTTACCGCGGCGACAAGCGTTTGGCACAACTCCATGCCCAAAATGGTGAACTTCGCGCGACCCCGGATTATGAAGGAGGCGCTGAATAATGCCAGTGAAAGATTATCAAAAAATTCTCGTGGGTGTGGATGACTCAGAAGATGCCTTGGCTGCTTTTCGCTATGCCATTCATCGGGCGCTTGCTGATGATGCGGCGTTGATCATCACCAGTATTTTAGAATCAGATGATTATTCTGTGTTTGAAGCCATGGATAAAGATTATGTGCATGGCGAAGCGGCGGCGTTAGAAGAACATATTCAAGATTATCGCCGCTTAGCGTTACGTGCAGGGATCAAATCAGTCACGGCGGTGATCGCAGAAGGCGACCCTGGTGAAACCATCGTCAAAACGCTGATCCCTAAGTATCAACCAGACTTATTGGTGGTCGGCGCTGAAGCCAAGCGCGGCCTCAAACGGCATTTCGGCTCGCAAGCAGCCTACATGGCCAAATATGCCCCGATTTCTGTGTTAGTGGTGCGGGAGTAACGTTTTACCACCGATAAAGGAAGTGAGCGGATGACCCAACACAATCATCAACGCCGCGAGCAGATCTTGACCACCGCCCAGGAATTGTTTGCAGCACAAGGTTTTGCCAATACCACTACACGTCAGTTGAATCAAACGGTGGGGATCGCTGACGGCTTATTGTATTATTATTTTCCTCAAGGTAAACAAGCCTTGCTTGATACGATCGTCACCCATGGCATCAGTGAGCACTTGTTGGCGCTACGGTTGCCTTTGCAAGACGTTGACACCTTGGCTGGGCTTGAGCAGGCGATGCGGCGATTTTTTGAAGCCGTTTGGGCAGTATTTTCTCAACCTCAAGGCAATCAAGTCTTTGTGATCACAGTACGCGAGCGGCATTTGTTATCTGAGCAAGCCAGTGCGTGGCTAGATCGTTCAGCCATGAAATTCGTCCAAACGCTCAGTGCCCAATTGGCCACGATGTCTTGGTTGACCTTGAGTGTGCCAGAAGCGACCCAGCTGGCGTCGATTTGTATCGATCTACTGCGCAACTCATTGGCAGTTGATCTCTTGTATGCCGATCGTCCCGCTGTCAGTGAAGCCACCAAGCAGCGAGTAGCGGCAGAACTCCATTATTTATTGCAACATTTAAATTGATCATCAAAAACCACCTTTTGCGTCATACGGGTGGTTTTTAGATTGCCCTAAACAAAGCTATCCATTGGATTTGATGCCTGAAAACTTGCATTCTACCCGTATTTAAGGTATACCTAAATTAGAGCGACAAGTTTTTTGAAAGGAGTCATGATTTTGAAATTAGACTTTGAAACGATTCGGTCCATGCCACAGCGCAATACGTTGATGAAGCTATATCGTGGGGCTTTGGCTTATTTTCGTGAAAATGGGGCGCCGATGCCGACGCATGCCACCATTGAAACAGATCTACACCGAGTGCCTGAAGGCGTTGATCCTAGTGCGCTACATTATCGCTTGATCTCAGACGGCAACAAGCCGGTGGCGGCTATGGCGTTGGTCGTTGGATATCCGCAAGCCAATACGCTTTATTTGCGGCGGTTGATCTTACCCGAAGCTTTGCGCGGTCAAGGCTATGAACAAGCGATCTTAAATGTGATCGTCGCCAAGTATCAAGGGCAAATGACGGATCTGCAAACCATGATCGTCAACGCGACGCCTGAGCGTTTGAAGTTCTGGCAAGATCTAGGCTTTCGTGTCATCAATGATGCGCAAGTCGCCTTGGCTTCTGGCGATATTCAACATCAAACCACCTTACAGTTTTCGCTTCCCAGTGCCGTGAAAACAGACGCTGATCATCGGCAACCGGCGCTGGTTTAAGCGCTTGGCCAAAAAGGTGACGTCGCCATGCAACAAAATCCCGGTTTATCGCATACAAATAGGCACTGATCCAACGCTTGGTTGAAAAAGTGCCTACTAACCCAATTTAGGTGCCTTCAAATTCGTTTGTGAAGTGTGACGGTGAGTGATTCAAAGTCACACGTTGTCATGCCCGTGGGCACTCGAACAGCCACAGTCCAAAATTCACTGTGGGTAAAACGGTGGCGCAGGTGGATCCCGGGTTTTGCACAATCCGACGCGTCGTGATGAGGTTGTTGCGACGAAAATCAGGGAGCCCTCGGACGAAACTGGGCGACAGTTGTCTCGATGTTCCACTTTGATCAGTCGCGAAACGCTCAAACACGGCGGGCCGCTTCTGTGACTCACTTTTGTCGAAGTGATAGCTGACAATTTTCTTCGGTACCCCAGCGACTTTTTGCCCACGGAATGCGCATCCCCACGCTTCGACGCCATGGGGATGTTTGCTGCCACAAAGCGCAGACGATGTACCTAACCGCGCGGCTTTGCTTAGTGCTGTTGCCAACAAAAGCAAGTCCCTGGAACTTACTTTTTGTTGGTGAATGAAGCATAACACCTTTGATCTGAGAATGCAAGCGCTTTTTTAAAACACGAAAAACAGCGGTCTATCGCCATTTGGCGATAAACCGCTGCTTGTTTCGTGGCGCTTATTTGCTGAGCTTGGAAGCTGCAGCTTTGTCGATCATGATGGTCACATCTGGGTGGTTTTGCAAAGCAGATGCTGGCACATCTTCAGTTGGTTGGCCTTCAACCATCTTTTTGACGGCGTCAGCTTTGTTTTCACCAAAGGCCAACAACAAGATCTTCTTGCTCTTCATGATGGAGCCGATGCCCATGGAGTAAGCGTAAGTTGGCACGTCTTCTTCTTTGTCGAAGAAGCGGGCGTTGGCGTCGATAGTGGATTGGGTCAAATGCACTTTTTGCGTGCCGCCGTTGAAGTCAGAACCTGGTTCGTTGAAGCCGATGTGGCCGTTTTGACCTAAGCCTAACAATTGGATATCGATCGGATGATCAGCGATCACTTTGTCATAGCGCTTGGTTTCAGCTTCGGCGTCTTGGTTCAAGCCGTCTGGGACAAAAGTTTCTTTGAAAGGTTTCAAGTTGAATAAATGTTCGTTCATAAAGTAACGGTAGCTTTGGTCGTTAGTTGGGGCTAAGCCAACATATTCGTCCAAGTTTACGGATGTGATATTGGAGAAGTCGAGATCACTGTCAGTCATGTGCTTGTACAAAGGAATTGGGGTGCTACCAGTTGCCAGCCCTAAGGTTTTGGCACCGTTAGCTAACCCTGCTTTGATAAATTCAAATGCTGCTTCACTTGCTTGGTCTTTGTTGTCGAATACTTTGACGTCCATGAAAAATTCCTCCCTCTCTTGGTCTAGTCCAATATAACATCGGTCTAGGCCACTGTCAACTACTTTTCCCCACACTCTATATATACGCAAAAAAACCGCAAAATATCTTTGCGGTCAAAAAATTTGTTCAGTTAGGACTCAGCCAACTGGGTAAAATACGGTGTGATAAAGTCGCGGATATGCGTGGCATAAGCTTCAGGGTCGACCCAATAGCTTTCTGCGTGGATCGCATCAGGCACCAGCCATAATGCTTTGGGACCGGCACTGGCTCTGTAGTTTTCTTCGCCCATCCATGTGGGCACGTAAACGTCTTTTTGGCCATGGATCACCAGCAGCGGCCGGGTGTTGCGGCGCAATGCCGCTTGCACGTCAACGCGAGAGATGGTGAAACCTAAGCGGCGATAGTTGATGAAGCTGGCTAAAGGCACCAGTGGCTTTTTGGGCATGTGAAAGAGTTTTTTCATGAGATACGTCAATTCATCATCTAATGAGGTGTAGCCACAGTCTTCAACAATGGCTTTGACTTGTTTGGGCAAGGTCGCTTCGCCAGCGACTAAGCTGACCGTGGCGCCACCCATCGAAGTGCCAAATAGCAACAATTCGCAGTCTTGGCCTAAATGTTTGATGATCTGTTGCAACCACTGCAAATAATCCAAGCGGTCCAGCCAACCAAAAGAGATATAAGTCCCATCTGATTGGCCGTGCCCGCGATCATCTGGCAACAACACAGAAAAGCCCATGTCGTAAAACATATGCGCATAATTGGCCATGGTGATGCCAGTGCCTTTGTAGCCGTGGCCGATGATCACCGCTTTATTGGAATTGGGATGCGCCAGCCACAACGCCGACAAGTGTTGATTATCTGGGGTATCCAAATGCCAAACGTCAGGGCGCTGATCGGCGACCCAATCGACATGATAATAGTAGTCATTGGCATATTTTTGCATGGCGTCAGACGCGTCAGGCACATAGTTGATCCGCTTGAAGGCGTAAGTATAAAGCTTTTCTGCAGCGGCAAAGGTGCCAGCCGTGAGCAACATTGGCAAAGTGCCAGCGACGAGGTAACGTTTTTTCATTGCGATCAGTCCTTTGGCTCTGGTGAGTCGGTTAAATAGAGTGTGCGCAAGTCGGCTAAGTCGCCAGCCGATAAGCGTAATTGTTCAGTGAGATAGTGGTCCCAGCCGCCATATTGGTTGGCGATCAAATCGCGGATCGCGTCGTAGTTACTGGTTTCAGCTTGATGGGCGTTCATTTGGTTGACGAATTGGTTAGCGCCATGACGCAGATCAGCGTGGGCCATTTCGTCTGGCGCTTCTAAGACCAAGTTGGTCAACAAGTAGTCTTCGCGGATGGTCGCTTCAGGAACACCCAGTGCGCCTTCGATCATCATCGCCGCCACGCCGGTGCGATCTTTGCCAGCGGTACAGTGAAATACGATCGACTCGTCAGGATGATCATTGGATAACAAAATGTCAAACAGTTGTTCATAAGCACCGTTGGCATGGCTATCGGTCAACATTTGGCAATAAGTGTTGGCCATTTGATCCATGATCGATTCACCGCGGAGCTTCTTTTTGAAACGCTTGAACAAGCCTTGTTTTTGTTGATCGACAAAAGGGTATACCGATAATTGTTGGTATGAAATACTGCGTGGGATCCGATCAGGGCGAGTTTGCACTTCGTTATCTGAGCGCAGATCGATATCAAAGATCACACCGTAGTCTTCAAGCATTTGGCCAGCACCGGTTTTTAAGTGACCTAAAGAGCCGGAACGCAATAATTTGTGCCACTTGAGATATTGGCCAGACTCAGTGGCATAACCGCCGAGTTCGCGCAGATTGATACTGCCTGGGATGGGTAAAATTCGGGTGGGTGACATTTTTCAGGCCTCCATTCAACTTAAGCTTAGTATACCCTATTTTCAGGCGGCGCAAAGTTGCGTATAATGAAGTTAACTATAGGCTTACGGAGGAAATCATGGCGGGACTGAAACTTTTCACACTGAACGGAAACAAACCACTCGCACAAAAAATTGCAACAGAGTTAGGACTGCCACTGTCACCGGCATCAGTAAAGCATTTCGCTGATGGGGAGATCCAAATCGACCTCGATGATTCTGTACGTGGCGCCGATGTGTATGTGATCCAACCGGTGTCTGATCCAGTCAACGAGAATTTCATGGAACTGATGATCATGGTCGATGCCTTGCGTCGGGCTTCGGCACATCACATCAACGTGGTCGTGCCATATTACGGCTATGCGCGCGCGGATCGTAAAGCCCGCTCACGCGAACCGATCACCGCGAAGTTAGTGGCGAACTTACTGCAAATGGATGGCATCAGCCGCATTGTGGCTGTCGACTTGCACGCTGATCAATTGCAAGGGTTCTTCGATGTCCCAGTGGATCATTTGAAGACCGTAGCGCTTTTTGGCCGCTACTTCCGAAACTTAGATCTCGGCGAAAATGCTGTCGTGGTGGCACCAGATCATTCCGGCACCAAACATGCGCGAGAACTGGCGGAACTGTTAGGGTTGCCGATCGCCATTGTGGACAAGCGTGAAGCCAAAGCTGGCGTGATCGGGGATGTTAAAGACAAGCATGCCATTGTGATCGACGATATGATCGATACAGGTACTCGCGTTGCCGATTCTGTCAGCGCCTTACAAGAAGCCGGGGCCTTAGATATTTATGCCGCCGCCACTCATGCGGTGTTATCTTCAGGCGCTGCGACGCGTATTGGCAAGTTGCCTTTGAAGCAGATCGTCTTGACTGACACCATTGAGTTGCCAGCAGAAAAACGGTTGCCAAACATGCAGATCTTATCCGTTGGCCCAATGATCGGCCAAGCCATCGAATTGATCGCCACCAATCAGTCGATCCATCCGCTATTCGACCTCGATTAATGAAGTCCAAAATCCGCCAGCTGGCGGATTTTTTTGTCGGGAAAGCTTGCGTGACGCGGTTTGAAGTGATATAGTATTTAAGTCGTGAAGCGATAGCACCGATATGGGTGGTTAGCTCAGCTGGCAGAGCAACGGACTCTTAATCCGTGGGTCCAGGGTTCGATCCCCTGACCACCCAGAAAGCACCAACTCGTACCTCATCAGTTTTAGCTGATGAGGTATTTTTTTATTCCAGTATAGAAATGGAGGTGTGGATAAGTGGCAAAGGAACATGATGTAATTGAGCCGAAAGACGTTGAGGTCAGCTTGTTTAATGCTGAGAATCAACAAATCTGGAAAGTATGAATGCGAAATCAATTAAAGAAAAAGTTTCAAAAGAAGAACGAGCGTTGATTGCTGTTCAATCAGTGATCAGCGTATTTTTCCAATCAGACATACTAAACAAGTGCTGGCCGTTTCTCAAATCAATGGGGAACGGTTATTTTTTTGTCGGCTCGCAGTGTATATTGGCTAAATCCCTGATATACAGGCTTTTTGCCGCTGATCAGCCGCATCTGCAGATACGCAAAAGCGCTTTGGACATCATGGTGCCTGCTTTATTCTAAAGACGTGTGAGTACTAAGAAATGATGTCAAAAGAAATTGATCGGAGGACATATTCATGAAGAACACACATATTTCAAAAGGCGCAGCCAATACTCTGGTAGGGACTGCAGCGGCGATCACGGCGATCGCTGGTGCCGGCTTGGTCGGTGCGAATCAAGTTCACGCTGCAAGTGCTGATCCTGCCACAATAACCGATACGCAAAAAGACACTACTGCGGCTAAGCAGACGCCAGTAACTACCGTGCAAAACAAAGTCAATGCCGCACAAAGTGACGTTGATGCCGCAAAAGCCGCCGAAAAGTCGCCTCAAAGTGATTACAACAAAGCGACTGCAACTCAAGCCGCTGCTCAAAAATCCGCTGATGCCGCGGCTAAAGCCACCGTTGACGCCCAAACAACAGTTGATAGCGATCAAAAAGCCGTTGATACGGCTCAAACTAATGTCACGACCGCTAAAAAGACTGCTGATGGTGCCACGGACGCCGCTAAAGCTGATGCCGCCAAGAATGTTGAAACGGCCACTAGTGACGTGAACGCGGCGCAAACCGGCGTTAATGACGCGCAGAAGACTGTTGACAACGACACCAAGGACGTTAACGCGAAGCAGTCGGACGTTGATGCCGCTCAAACCAAGGCGACTGATGCGCAAACCGACGTAAACGACGCGCAAAGTGCCGTTGATGCTACCAACACATCAATGGACACAGCTGGCGCTAAGGCTGCCGTTGACAAGGCCCAAACTGATGTGAATACCGCTCAGATTAACGTCAACAACGCCGCACAAGCTAAGTCCGATGCCGAAGCTGCCAAGACTAAGGCTGATGGTGACGTAAATAATGCCAAAGATGCACTCGACAAAGCAACCACGGCAAACACTGTCGCTACCACCAATTTGAGTAGTACAGCGGCTGACGTTGACACGGCTCAAACTAACTTGAACGACGCCCAGTCACAAGTTGACGCCGCTCAGTCTGCACTTGATAAGGTGAATGCTTCCAGTACTGTATCGACTGACCTGAAAGCCCAAGGCATCACCGTAACGGTTTCCGCAGCTGCTAAAGCCGCCGCCCAAGCAGCTGCAAAGCAACTGAAGACTGGCGACACCAGCAAGCTTTCAGCTGAATTAAATACAATTAATAGTGGCATTACCGTAAAATACACGCCAACCGCATCCGACTGGTCAAATATTATCAGCGGTGTTAAACCTGACATGAATGGCGTCATTGGCTCTCCGCAATTTGGTGATGCCGTTGCCGCAGCGTCGGCAAATCAAAAGACGGAAATCGAAAACACGTTAATTAGCGTCTATAACGGTGTTCGCACGCAGTTGGGATTACCGGGTGTTGTCAACTACAACAATGTAACTGATGCTGATGACAATACAACCCAAATGACTGAAGACACGATCGATCTAGCCGGTGGTAGTCTACTGTTCAGTGCTTACTTCCCAGCTATCAAGGAAAGTAACGGTACCGTAAAATGGAATTGGAAAGACTATACCAACACCAAAGGCGCAGAAACCAAGTGGAGCATGGCGTTACTCAAGGACTCGTTGCTCAACTATGGGAGTCTTTCATCTAGTGGCATGATTTTGTCGTTGCAAGACTTGTTAGGCTTCCGTTCAACAAACGCATCGTCTAAACCACTTGCATACGCTGTATCTATTGATAACCTTGGAAACACTTCTGTTAGAGTTTACAAGGTCACCGATTCAAGTGCCATTTCCACAGGTTCGTCTACTGACACTTCTGCATTGAAGACTGCTTTAGCTAATGCCAAGTCAGTATTGGCTAACGATCAGTCCAAGTTGGATACTGCCAACGCCAACCATGATCAAGCTCAAACAACCGCTAACCAAGCTGTATCTGCCTTGACCGCGGCTAAGACAACATACAACAATGCGCTCAAGGCCCAAACCGCAGCTGTTAACAATGTCACTACGGCAACAACTAAGTTAAGCGACGCCCAGACTAAGTTGGACTTAGCAAACGCCGCATTAACTGACGCGCAAAACGCACTCACGGCTAGTCAACAAGACACTGCCACCAAACTTGCAGCGCTGAATGCGGCCAAGTCAGCGTTGGCAGATGCTCAGCAAAATAAGCTTAACGCTGACACCGATTTAACTAACGCCAAGTCGGCCCTGGCAGCGGCGCAAGCCCAACTTACCACGGATCAAGCCAAATTGGATACCGCAACAAAGACGTTAGCTGGCGCCCAAACTAAGCTGACATCAGCGCAATCGGCACAACAAGCGCTCACTGATGCTCCAGCCAAACTTGAAGCGGCTAAGCAAGCTTTGACTGACGCACAAGCTAAACTTAAAGATGCTCAGGCGGATCTTGAAACTGCCAAAGCTGCTCAAACGCAAGCTGAAGCGGTTTTATCTGACACTAAGGCGGATACCGCCAAGGCCAAGACAGCACTTGATGCCGCTAAAGCAGTGACTACCGCGGCCCAAGCCAAATTGGATGCGGCGAAGGCCGAATTGAAGTCTGCCCAAGTTGCAGAATCGTTGGCCAAACAAGTTGCTCGCCAACAACAGCGGATCGAAAGTGAAGCCGTCGCCAAGCAAAATGGCTACCATATCGATGGCAGTTCCGTTAAGGACAGCCAAGGCAAGCTTGTTGACGGCTGGCACGTCGCAAATGGCAAAATGGTCGATGGATTCGGTAATCTTATTGCAGATACCACCACGCCTAAGCAAAGCGCAAAGGTGGCCGCTGTTGGTTCACGCGTGGCGCGCCACGCATCAGCAAATGCCATGCCTCAAGCTGGAGAGGCCCATGAATCAGGTCTGAGTGCATTGGGGTTGGCCATTGTCGCGTTACTAGGTGGACTCGGCTTGGCAGAACGTAAACGCCGCGCCTAATAAACGCCAACAAAGTAAGGGACTGCGCAAACTACTCTAGAATAGCTGACGAAGTCCTTTTTGCTTAGATCGGAGTTTTTTCAAAATACTAGCAGTGGCAGATGATTCAGCATACCATTAACTTGGATCGACAAATAAGGGGATCATGATGGCAGATAAAGCAGAACTGAAAAAATTAGGCCAATTCTTTCACGATATTCGCACCAGCCGCGGCGTCACGCTAAAAGAAGCGGCTGGCAACTGGTCGCTATCGAACTTATCGCGGTTTGAACATGGCGAACAAGACCTCAGTACCGATAAAGCCGTGGAGCTGATGGCGCGTTTGGGGATCGAAAGCGATGATTTTTATAACTATTATGAATCGTGTCGGAAGAACTTTCCTAACATTATCCTAAATTATGCGCTTTCTTATGACCGCAAATTTGTTGAAGAGTGGCGACAAAGCTATCAAGAGGCCCATCCAATCCGCACGAAGATCACCGATTATGCTGAAGTGATGTTTGACGTGGCCATCCATTGGCACGACGCCGACTATGTGCTTTCTGTCGAGCAAGAGCAGATCTTAGCCGACCGGTTGGCGGTACCGGAACGGTTCACACCACTTGAAATGGACATTTTGAAGCTGATCGTCGGCCCAGCCAGTCATGAACTGCGGATGTTGCTAAAACAACGTGTTGAGCGGATGGCTCCAGCTTGGGCTTTGCGTCGCGATACGCGTTTGTTGGTCATTTGGTTAGGCGCGTTGATGGCGCATGATATGGACTTGGCGGATGAGCTACAAGCCCACTTGGCGCCGCTTTTTGAGCACGAAGAAACCTCTCCGTTGGTCACGCAATATTATTCTAACTGGCAATTTGGCGTGTTGGCCACTAAATGGCTGATCGCGCCGACGTTAAAGCATGAACAGGCGATCACCACACTTATTGATGACTTGCTGGCGATGGGCAACGGTGACGACGGTTTTTGGTTTAAAAATATGTTTGCCCGCATGCAAACTGGCACCGTTTATCATAATTTCGGTATCGTCGATCATCCCCGTTCGTTGGTCGTCAGCCATAACGTTGCTGAGGTGATCAAACACCAGCGCGAATATTTAGGCGTAGGCATTGCCGATATTGCTGTTGGCCAAGATCAAACTGCGCTGAGACGCTTTGAAGCTGGCGAAACGCAACTGGGCTTCGGCGCTTTGGTGGAGTTGATGGGCGAGTTGGCCATGATGCCTTCGCAAGTGTTAGCCTTTATCAATCAGTCGCCTGACCGCCCTCATGAAGGCATCGGGGTGTGGCCGGTATTTGTTCAGATGCCGAAGTTAAGCGTTGCAGCGGCGCGACAAAAGTGTCAGGAGTTTGCCCGCCAGATCCCTAACAAGCCTGCCAAAGTGTGGCGCATGCAACGCTTCATTTTGAATTCAACGGTGGCTGGTTTAGCCGATGACGCGCAAATGAACGCTGACGCCCAATTCGTCGCCGACAAGTTGATGCGTGCCAATGCTTGGTATCGCCTGGAATTGCTGAGCTTTCAAGCGGTGATCGATTGGTTGCCAACTGCGCAACTGCAATTGTTGTTTCACCATGGCCGCCGCTTGTTTGAAAAGAATGCCGCGATCTATGGCGTCACCACGTATTTCTTTGAAGGCTTAAGCAAGGCGTTGGTCCATGTTGTCAGCACTGAATCGCATGAAACCAGCCAGCAATTTGTTCAAGAGCTCAAGTGGACAGTCGGCAAAAACACCGAAACCCCTGGGGCGTGGTTGGCTACTGGCTCATGGTTAGTGGCTGACGCGATCACAGCACCAGCAACTGACAAAGACGCAAAAGTTCAAGAATATTTACGTCGTTCTGTCAGAGTGGGGCATGTTGAAGCCGTTACTGCACTGAAAAAAGCCTGGCAAGGGTTAGTGCCGACGGATTATTTTGACCTCAAAGCACACTAGATCACCTGCGCAGATCAACGAGACCTCAGCTTTGGCTGGGGTTTTTGCTTGGGCAAAAAGCGCACATTGAAAACTGGACTTGGCCAAAATAATTTTGATATCGGCGCAATTTCTCGTTGCGAGAATCAGGCGAGTCATGATATACTAATTGAGTTGTCAAAGGGCAATGCAGTTATGGGTGGTTAGCTCAGCTGGCAGAGCAACGGACTCTTAATCCGTGGGTCCAGGGTTCGATCCCCTGACCACCCAGAATAGTAACCGTCACTTCTTTTGGAAGTGGCGGTTTTTGTTTGCCTACAAGCGTCAATTGTCCAGCAAGTTTCGACAAGGTATAATTGAACGCGAAAGAGGTGTGAAGATGCCGACGTTGACGACTAAACAGATCCTCGCCCAAACGCTGAAGACGATGATGCAAACCACCAGCCTTGATCACATCACCATCGATAAATTAGCGGAAGCGGCGCATATCAACCGCAACACGTTTTATTATCATTTTGACGATATTCATTCGCTGCTAGATTGGGTGTATCAACAAGATGTGATCGTGGCGCTACGGCGCGAAAGCTCTATCGACCATTGGCAAGAAGCTTATCAGCTGATGTTGACGTATATCGCCACCAACCGCCAGTTTTGCCAAAACACTTTCCGCTCGCTAAGTCGTTCGACGCTGGATGACGTGCTTTACTATTATGCTGGCGAAATGGTCACTGGCGTCGTTGACAGTATCGATCCTTTGACGCCGCCACGCTTGCGAGAAGCGATCAAGAATTTCTATGGTCACGCGATCGCCGCGCAAGTCACGCAATGGCTGGAAAATGACCTGCAAGAATCGCAAGCTTCAATGATCCACAAAGCGTCGGTGATGTTAGACGGCACTTTTGCCCATATTATTAAGCAAGGGGAAAAGGATCGCTTCTACGGGAGTCGATAAGCTTTGAGCAATACCAAAAGCCTTCACGATTTTTCGTCGTGAAGGCAAGGATTTAAGTGCCATCAACTAGCGGTTTTAGTAGGGTGATAAGCTGTTTTCAATTAATTTTCATTTTATCTAAGGCATAAGAAATCGATCTGACCTGACTGAAAATCGCGTTAACGCGTCTGATTTTCGAGTTTGCACCGCCTTGCGGATCAGAAAAATTTTTTTTGAAGGAGATTGTTTCATGGGAAACACTGAGGCTTCGTTTGGTCCATATTTCCATCAGTTTCGGCGTGAACGTCGCATTCCTTTGGCCGCAGCTTTACCTGGGGGGATTTCGGCGTTATCTCGATTTGAACAAGGTCATTCTCAGCTGGGAATCGAGCGCCAACATGAAGTGATGACGCGCATCGGGATGATGTATAGCGATTTAGACGAACATTTCGATATGATCTCTTCGCCATTTACCAAAGCGGCAGAGGCAATCGTGGCAGAGCGTTATGCACCTCGCGTTTCGCGGATCACGGCTATTATTCAAGATTATGTTGCGGCGGTTGGTGAGCCAAGTGGCAACCTGATGTCGTTGAATCAGGTTGTTTTTCAGGTGATTGGTGAAACAGTTGCGGCGCATCGCCAGATCCAATTGGCGCAAGCGACGCAACAAGAGATCCAGACTTTACTTGAACATAATCCGCATTGGCTCAACTATGATTATTTACTGCTACGTTTAGCCTTGGCCCACATGGATAGTTCACGAATCGTGACATGTGTGGCATTAGCTGAACAGCGTGTGAATGCAGGTCCGTCGCATTATCAAAGCGAATATGCGCAAGTCGTGCAACAAGCAGTTTTGGTGTTGCTGTGTCGCCAAGCATGGGATCAGGCACAAGGCTTGGCGGATCAACTCGCTCAAATCAAACCAAGCGTCTATTGGGTCCAAGACACGTTTATCAAGAATTTGTTGCGCGAAGTGTTGACTAATTTGGCTGATCCGTCAAAACTGCACCGGGCTGTGACTTCACTAGTTGACGCACTTGACGCGATGGGGTTAACAGATATGCAAGCTTACGCCAAGGACGTTTTACAACAAATGCAAGGGAAACCAGGGATCTTGGTATGAAAAATCAAATCGGACCGTTTTTTAAACAGATTCGCAAAGCGCGTGGGGTGACATTAGCAGAAGTTGCGCAAGGTCGATCCGTTGCGGTCATTTCACGTTATGAACATGGCGAACTTGATTTAACTGAAAGTCTGGTCGGGGTCAATTCGCTGGTACTAGGGCTGGAATATAACGATTTGATGCATTATCAGCTCGTTGCCGAAGTTGATCGTGAAGCATGGACATACCTGAATGCGGAAAGTTGGGATCAGCAAAAAGTCGAAGCGCTACTTGCCGTGATGCAAGATCGTGCCGAGTCCGGTCCAACTAACCGTTACTTGAATATGGTGATCACAGTATTAAATGAGCTGCTTTTTGTGCATGAACAACAGGCGCGACAATTCCGCTCAAAAGCCATTTCGACATTAACGCAATATCTCAAAGGGTTGTCTGAATTTAGTCGGATCGATGGCATCATTTTGCAAGCGTCCATGGAGTTTATTCCCGCTTCTGTATGTGCAGGGTGGCTTGATCAAGGCTATCATGCGGCCCTTAAGCAAACTGATGCCATGTCTATCGATCAGATCCAGCGCTTGATCGCCTTTATTGCCGATATCGCCAGTCGTGCTGGGGTGGATAATGACTTAGAACTGATGGGCCAAATGGTGGATCGAATTGCCCAATTGATCCAGTTGATCCCAGAAAATGGCGTCTCGTGGTACAACTTTCGCAGCGTTGAAGGCTTGTACCGATTGAAATTAAACGACACCTTGGAAAATCGCCAACATTTAGTGGCAGTGGTCAACGCAACGCAGGTCTTATTGCCTGCAGGTTATTATGAATTGCTCAAACAATATGCCCTTGATCAAAACTGGCTAAGGGTTGAAGATTTTGCGAATGCGGCAAGCAGATGAAAAAGGCGGCACCTCGATTGTGAGGCGCCGCTTTTTTGTGAATCGGAAGTGCTTTGGCCAAATTCAAGCGGTCAAGAAAAGACTCAACACAATGAGATTAGCGATTGCGGTCAGTAGCGGGCCGACCGTTTTGAACAGGCTGATTTTCAGTCCGATAATGCCGTCGAATAATTGAACGGCGCTCATGGTGATGGCTAATGCGACCAAGTAGCCTGGATCATGAATGACGATCAAGCCACAAGCGGCCACTGCCAGGGCTAAACTTCTGGAAAGCGCGTATTTGGCATTGATCAAAGCCGGCCCGTTGGTGTGGCGCGATTGCGCGTAAGCTTGAATCGCAAAACCAAGGCTAACTGCAGCGCTGATCGCAGTGATGATGGCACAAAGTATGTACATGATGATTCCTCCAGCTGATGTGACCTGGTTTCAGTGTAACATGTTGAAAGCCGATCTGACATTGAGGAGGCAATGACGTGTGCTCACGGTCAGCAGATGATCATTGAAGTCGGTGGGGACCTGAAGAGTAGTGCACTTTTTTGCAGATTCGCATTGTAAGCCTTGACATTATTAGCGCCTGCGCGCAAAATATGTGATAATCAGTATCTAATATTTCGATAAAAGAGATCGGCCGATCGCTTCGAGATGTTCACTCAAATCAGTTTTTGCACATGTGCAAAAGCCTGAGTGGCCCTCGAATTACCATGGATGTTGTGGTAACGGCCGGTCTTTTCGTTTGCCGTTTTTTTGAGGGAGTACTGAATGATATAAAGTAATGTTTGAAATCATGATAAAAATTTGGGGGATCAAGCGGGGCTTCTGTGCTCGTATTTGAGTGAGGAAGCATAATCTGTATTCAAATGTTCACTTTTAGGAGGAGATCTTTTTATGTCCAAGAATTTTACGGTTAAGAAGACGCTTTACACATCAATGACAGCCATTGCGCTGTTAGGCGCCGGCGCTGCCACGACTGGGGTAGCTTTGATGAGTCAAGGTGCTACACAAACTGTTCACGCTGACACTGCACCAGCTCAAGATCCTGATTCCCAAAATACCTTTGACGATGCTGAATTGGATGCAGCAAATAAGAATAATCACTTCGATCTTGAGCAATCATTGAAAGATGGCACAAGTGCACTTGCGCCTGACTTTGAAGAATCTGATTTAAAAAAGGACGGTGTTGATGACGCTGCGACAGATGAATCTGATCCAGACCTTGGCCCAGCGGTAGACCCAAGTGATCCCGGTACTGATGGTACAGTAATCATTGACGAAGATGGCAATGCAACGGCTGTGGATGATGATGCTGGCGCTTCTACCGACACGCCAGTTCAAGAAAACACAGACACTTCAACGCCAGCACAAGACACAACAGAAACGCCAGACAACCAAGGTAGTACGGATACCACTTCTGATAATACACCGCCAATAGTTGAAAACGACGCTGACGAGACTTTTGTCACTCCAGAAGGGTATCAATTCGCGATGAGTGCAGCTTCTAATCGACCAACCTTCATTACTGGCACTCATTCTCCTGAGTTGAATCCAGGTCAAACAGGGGACTTCTTTAATTTATATGATGCCATCATAAATGCCCATGACGCAGGGCCTTCAACGGGATGGACAAGTGCAATGGTGGCGGCGCTTCAGGAACCATATACGAATGCGGAACGAGTATTTGCCATGAGGGATGCGCCACAGACCCAAATCGATGCCGTAACAGATGCGCTGAATTCAGCGGTAGCTGCGCTTGATGCACCAGCTAAAGTCGATAAGACGGACTTGAATGATACGTTGTCCCGCGCGGCGAGTTATCAATCCAAGGAATATGTCGACGCAACTTTCCAAACCTTACAAAATGCGATCAAAGCCGCCCAAGCCATTAATTCAGACACTCATGCGACCCAAGCCCAAGTTGACGCCGCAAGCCAAGCCGTTCAAGATGCGATCAAAGGTTTAAAGTCTGTCCCCGATCAAGTCATTTCCGATCCTGGCGCAACCACTGACCCAGATGACAGCTCATCCACGACTGGAGAAGACGGCAAAGACAAAGGTGCCACTGCTAAAGATGATGGGACTTCGATTCCAAATTTTGAAGAAATTGACTTAAAGAAAGATCCAAATCAATTTGATCAAAATGGGGATGGTTCTGATTCGACCTCAACTGGAGACACCCCAGCTAAGCAAGATGATTCACAAAAGCCAACCAGTGCTGCCAAGGCCGCACCTAAGGCCAAGACATCGCCTAAAGCCAAAACTGACACCAAGCATAACGATCAGAACACTTTCCCAAAGACTGGTGAAGTGGCAACAAACTTTGATCTGTTTGGCACGGTCGTCATTGCGTTAAGTGCTTTATTGGGTATTACTTATAAGAAGCAACGCAACTAAGTTTATAGCGACATCAAAATCCCCGCCACGATCGCATTCGTGACGGGGATTTCTTGTGGTTTTTAGTTTTTACAACAGGTGTTCCAGTCCTACGACTAAGGTATCGAGTTGTTGGACTTTGCTGATGGCAACGGCGACACCAGACATAAAGGATTCGCGGTCGAAGGAATCTTGGCGAATCGTCAATGCTTCACCAGGCGCGCCGAACAAAACTTGTTCATGGGCCACATAACCTGGCAAGCGCACAGCATGAACTGGGACGCCATCGATTTTTTCGCCGTGAGCTGGGTCGTCAGTGGTTGGCCGCGGTTGAGCGGTGCGGGCTTTGGCAATCATTTCTGCGGTGGCTCGAGCGGTACCAGAAGGGGCGTCGAGTTTGTCTTCATGGTGCATTTCGATCACTTCAGCGTCTGGAAAATATTTGGCCGCTTGGGCGGCGAATTGCATCAATAAAACGGCTGAAATGCCAAAGTTTGGCGCGATCAAACCGCCGACATGAGCGGCTTTGGCTAAAGCGATGACGTGTTGTTGGTCAGCGGCGCTCATGCCGCTGGTGCCAACAACTGGATGGATCCCATGCGCGATGGCGGCTTCGATGTTTTGAGCGACTGCTTTTGGGGTAGTAAAGTCGACCCAAACATCGGCGACACCAGTTTCAATGTCATCATAGGCATGCCAAACTTTGACGTCAGGATCCAAGCCATATTTGGCTGGGTCAAGATCTAACACCACTGGATTGAAAATGGCAGTGAGTTTGAAATCGTCATGTTTTTTCAGCATATTGACGACTTTTTGACCCATGGCACCAGGAAAACCCGCAACTAAAACGTTGATCATGAATTAAACCTCCTGCAAAGTCTGCACGCCTAAGCGTTCAGCCAATTGTTGTGCTTGTGCATCCGATAATGGCAACAGTGGCAAGCGTGGCGCCCCAACAGCAAAGCCTGTCGCATTCAGCGCGGCTTTGGTTGGCGCTGGGGATGGCCAAGCGAACAAGGCGGCCATTTTTGGTAATAAGTCGCGTTGCAAGGTGGCTACGGTTGGCAAGTCGCCGGCTTGTAGTGCCGTTAACGCTTGGGCCATTTCGTCACAATATAAGTGGCTGGCCACTGAGATCACGCCTGCGCCGCCAAGGGTTTGGACGTCAATGAATTGGGCGTCTTCGCCAGTCCACACGTGAAAATCAGCTGGTGTGGCGTCAACGATCGCCGCAAAAGTGTTTAAATCACCGCATTGCTTGATGCCTTGAATGTTGGGATGTTGGGCGAGCTTGGCGACAGTGGCCACTTGCATATCCACGCCAGTGCGGCCAGGAATATTATAGATCACTACCGGCTTAGTTGCCGCATCAGCGATCGCGGTAAAGTGGGCGATCATGCCGTCTTGGTTTGGCTTGTTGTAATAAGGCACCACGACCAACAATCCGTCGACATTATTAATAGAAGAAACTTGTTGGGCCAACGCCACGGAAGCTTTCGTGTTGTTGGAGCCGACATTGGCGATGACTGCCGCGCGGTCGCCGACGATTTCGGCAAACCGGGTGAACAAGGTGATTTTTTCCTCAGCGGTCAACGTCGGCCCTTCACCAGTGGTGCCGCCGATCACAAAGCCGTCAGAGCCTTGCGCGATCAAGTGGTTGGTCAACTTTTCCAAAACAGTATAATCAATGTCGTCATTATCATTAAACGGTGTGACGATCGCCGTGATCAAATGTGCGTTTAACATAGGATTGCCTTCTTTCACTCACTCATGCGATGCGTCAAAAAACCGCAGATCGCTTGCACCCCTGGGGCCAACGCCGCTTCATCCGGACTTAACTCAGCTGAGTGAAGCTCATGGGTGTCATTGACGCCAAGCCAAAACATGGTGCCAGGAATTTTATTTAATAAGTAGCCAAAATCTTCGCCAGTCATCACGCCTGGCGTTTCAATAAAGTTCACGTCAGGCGCAGATTGCATGTAAGCCATGAAGTCGCGGGTCAATTCTGGGTTATTTTCTACCGGATAATAGCCGCCTTGATTCAATTCCAAGTTGACTTCACAATCAAAACTTTCCGCCACGCCTTTTGCAACTTGTTTGAGCCGGCCTTGCAAATAGCTGATCGCTTTTTGCGTGAAGCCACGCAAGGTGCCTTCGATGCGAGCATGATCCGCGATCACGTTGCGGATCGTGCCGGCTTGCAACTTGCCTAAAGTGATCACGGCTGAATCAGTTGGGGCGATATTGCGCGAGACGATGGTTTGCACTTGGGTGATGAAATAGGCAGCAGCCACCACCGCGTCGTTGGCATTTTGCGGAAACGCCGCATGCCCGCCGCGCCCGATAATATCGACATTGATTTCAGTGGTGCCGGCAAATAAGGTGCCAGGGTTGGTGCCGATCGCGCCTGCTGGCAAGTCTGGGCGATCATGCAAACCGTAGAATTCATCCACATGCCATTCATTTTCAAACACGCCGAGATCATAGGCGCGCTTGCCGCCGTATTCGGCTTCTTCAGCTGGTTGGAAGAAGAAGATCAAATCATCTTTAGGCTGCTTTTCGGCAAAATGCGCCAACACGCCAAGGGCCACGGTCATATGCATATCATGGCCACATGCATGGGCGACGCCAGGATGCTTGGAGCTAAACGCCAAGCCAGTATTTTCAGTGACTGGCAACGCGTCGATGTCAGCGCGATAGCCAATGGTGCGCTTGGGGTCAAAGCCGGCAACTTTGACTAACAAAGCCGTGGGCAGTTGTGGCACTTCGCGAATGGTCAGCCAAGTTTGCGGCAAGTTGTTGACGACTTTTAATAGGTAGGCGTGGGTTTGCGTTTCATGCAACGCCAGTTCTGGGATCTGATGTAAGTCGCGGCGAATTTGGATTAAATCGACCATGGCTTACAGCTTCCGCAAAGCGTCAACTAACGCCGTTTTGTCACGGGTCTGGTCGTTGGCGACTTTGATCACTTTGGCTGGGACCCCAGCTACAACGGCATTTTCCGGCACGTCTTCGATCACCACGGCACCAGCGGCGACCACTGCGCCTGCGCCGATTTGGATGCCTTCAAGGACGACGGCGTTGGCGCCGATCATGACGTTATCGCCGACGCGAACTGGTTCGGCACTGGCGGGTTCGATGACCCCAGCCAACACGGTACCGGCGCCGATATGGCAATGCTTGCCGACAAATGCGCGGCCACCTAATACGGCGCCCATATCGATCATGGAGCCTTCGCCGATTTCTGCGCCGATGTTGATAATGGCGCCCATCATGATCACCGCGTTATCGCCGATGGCCACTTGGTCGCGAATGATCGCGCCAGGTTCGATGCGGGCGTTAAAGTTGCGCACATCAAGCATTGGTACCCCAGTGTTGCGACCTTGCGCTTCCACCACTTGATCTGAGATCTTATCAGCATTGGCTTCTAAGACCGGTTGGATCTCAGCCCAGTCGCCGATCACCGTACCAGTGTGCTTGCAAGTGAAGTTATGCACGGATGCTGGGAAGGTCAAATCGGCGAGGTCGCCTTTGAGATAAACTTTGACTGGGGTCGTTTTCTTGGAATTGGCAATGGTGTTGATGACAGTTTGGGTATCTAAAGTTGGCATGGAAAAATTCCTTTCTTATTTAAACAGCTGAGTTGAGTTTAACGCGGCAAACTTAGTCGTAGCTTAAATCGTTTTGCGTCAGGTCAGCATAGCTTTGCCGGCGCACGACGAGTTTGGCTTGGCCATTTTCGGCAAAAACCACTGCCGGAATGGGATTGCGGTTATAATTTGACGCCATGGAGTAGCCGTAAGCCCCGCAGCTTTTAACGGCTAAGACGTCGCCTGCTTGTAATTGTGGCAAGTGGGCGTGGTCGATCAAAATGTCGCCAGATTCACAATACTTGCCGACTAAATGGACATCTTGTGTCGGTGTGGCGTTCGGGTCGTCGGCTTTGACCGCTTCATATTTGGCTTGGTATAGCGCTGGGCGTAAGTTGTCGCCCATGCCACCGTCAACGGCGATGTAAGGCCGCAAGCCTGGGACGGTTTTGCTGGAGCCTACGGTGTACAACTGGTAGCCGGCAGGGCCGACGATCGAGCGGCCCGGTTCGATCCAAACCGCTGGCAAAGCGAAAGGTAAGTTCTGCGCACGCAAGGTTTTGAGGATCGCTTCGACGAAATCTTCGGCTGGGATCGGGTCATCATCTTGGGTATAAGCGATGCCAAAGCCGCCGCCGACATTCAACACTGATGGGGTGTAGTTGAGTTGTTCGTGCCAGTCTTTCAAAATGCTGGCGAGCTTTTGGGTGGCGCCGATAAAGCCAGCGACATCAAAAATTTGGCTACCGATATGGGCGTGAATGCCTAATAAGTTGAATTGCGCGTTGGCTAAAGCTAACTTGGCCGCTTCAAGCGCTTGTCCAGAATCGACATCAAAGCCAAATTTGGAATCAGTTTGCCCAGTGGAGATATACGCGTGGGTGTGAGCGGAGATCCCAGGGGTCACCCGCAACAGGATGTCTTGGGTGCGCGTTGGCGTTTGGGCTAACAAGTCGCCTAGCAGGTCCAATTCATGGAAATTGTCGACGACGATAGTGCCAACGCCTAACGCTAAAGCTTCTGTAAGTTCTTTTTCAGATTTGTTATTGCCATGAAATGAAACATCTGCCATGGGAAAGCCAGCTTGTTGGGCGGTATACAATTCGCCGCCAGATACCACATCGACATGGCACGCTTCTTGCTTGGCGACTTGATACATGGCGATGGTAGCAAAAGCTTTTGACGCATAGCTGACGGCGTAGTTGAAGTGCTCAGCTTCAAAAACGCGTTTGAATGCACGGATCTGTTGGCGAATCGCGCTGACGTCATAAACATATAGCGGCGTTTGAAATTGCTTGGCAAGTTGTAAGCTGTCGACGCCACCGATCAACAAGTGGCCGGCATCATTTGTGGGATCTGACATAATGTTCTCCTTTGGCGAGATAAAAAAATAAGGCCCAGTTTTGGCATCTACCAAAACAAGGGTCTCATTCACTGGAGTCGATTGTTTGGATAGCGCCCCGTCGATTGTTCGACGACAGTGTAGCCGCTTTTCGCGTCTACCCCAACGACTAACGCATCCACTGCGCCAGCGTTTCGGCGACCGCCCCTTTTGCCTGAAGTCATTGCAGCGTGGACTGCTCGATCAGGTGACTCATGTAGGTCGCAACCTCTATCTCATTTATCATGAGTCTATAATAAATCCGGCGTGGCGTCAAATTTAATTTGTGAAAGTTTTTTGTACTAATAATGCCAGAAAATTGCGCATTTAATTCAAAATCTCGTGCTAGGCTTAGCTCAAAATATGTGTTAGACTTCATCACAAATCACCAAGTTCACATTGTTTTATCATGAAAGGGCGTTTAAACATGCGCGTAGTAAAATTTGGCGGCTCCAGTTTAGCCGATAGCAAACAATTCGAAAAAGTCGTGGCGATCATGCAAGCAGACCCGGCGCGTCAAGTCGTAGTCACCTCCGCACCTGGTAAACGCGAGCATGGCGACATCAAAGTCACGGACTTGTTGATCCGCTACTGTGAAGCGGTGCAAGCGCATGCTGATTTCGCCGACACTGTCGCTGAGATCGTCAGCCGCTATGCCGAAATCGCCACGCATTACCAATTAGCGCCAAGCGTGATGGCCCATATCCAAAGCGAACTTGAATCGTTGGCCACGGAACAATTTCCTGATGCTGATTATCAAATGGCAGCCTTTAAAGCGCATGGCGAAAAGCTCAACGGTTACTTGTTGACGGCGGTGTTGAATGCCAGTGGTAGCCAAGCCTTTTACGGCGAGCCAAAAACCATCGGCTTAGTGGTGTTAGACGAACCCAATGACGCTGAAGTCCAGGCGCAAACATACGCTAATTTGGCCAAGTTCGATCGCCAAGCCGGAATTTTGGTGGTACCAGGGTTTTACGGGTATACTGAAGCCGGTCGCATCGCCACCTTTTCTCGCGGCGGGTCAGACATCACCGGGGCGATTTTAAGTCGCGGGTTCAATGCGGATCTGTATGAGAACTTCACTGATGTCGACGGGGTATTTGCCGCGGATCCGCGCGTGGTGAAAAACCCAGCCCCGATCGCCAAAATGACTTATCGGGAAATGCGGGAACTGTCATACGGCGGCTTTGGGGTGTTTCATGATGAAGCGATCTTGCCAGCGATCGACGGGCAGATCCCGATCAACTTGAAAAACACCAACCACCCAACGCATGCCGGCACCATGATCGTCCCAGAAGCGGGATTCACCCCGCAGCATGCAGTGACTGGTATCGTGTCATCAGATCATTTCTCGGCGATCTACTTGCATCGTTACTTGTTAAACAAAGAAGTCGGCTTCACCTTGAAGCTCTTGCAGATCTTTTATGCCCATGGCATCAATTATGAACATATGCCCAGTGGGATCGATGATTTAACGATCATTTTCGATAATCGCCAATTGACGCCGCAACTGCGCACGACCTTATGCCAAGAGATCCAAGCCAAAATGCATCCCGATGTCTTGCAATGGATCGATGATTACGCCATCACCATGGTAGTCGGCGAAGGGATGGCCAAACGCATCGGGTTGATCCAACGGGTCTTGACGCCTTTGGTAATGGCCAATGTCCATGTCACCATGATCAACGAGGGGGCCAGTCAGATCTCTTTGATGTTAGGCACCTCTAAAACCCAAGCCAACACCGCAGTGCAAGCGATCTATAACGCCTTTTTCATTCCCGTCAATCAACAAATGGAGGAATAAGCATGGCTCAATTATTCAAAGTCCACGGCTCGATGAATCAATTCTTCTTGCTGGACCAAACCCAATTTGAAACGCCGCTGCCAGCCAACACGTTGGTCGAATTGACCAAAACCATCACTGCTAAAGACGGGTTGCTTAACGGCGCTGACGGCTTGTTGGTGGTATCTGCAGACGACCACGCCGCTGGGCGGATGACCGTGATCAATGCTGATGGGACTTACGCCAAAATGTGTGGCAACGGCTTGCGTACTGTTTCGCGGTATTTGGCTGAAAAAACCGGCCAAAGCGACTTTGTGGTCCAAACTGCCGAATCCGCTTTGCGCGTGCATCAAAGTGCCGACTTGGCCAAAGGCGTACCAGCTTTTGGCGTGGAGATCTCACCAGTTAGCTTTAAAGCGGCCGACTTGCCTTTTGCCCAGCTTGGCCATGATGAGATCATCGATCAAGTGTTACCTGAAATTCACCCTAGCTTTAAGTTCACTGCCATTGCCGTGCCGAACCCACATTTGATCGCATTTGTTTCTGAAGCAGAGTTGAATGGCATGGCGATCGGAGAGATCGGCAAGCGCTTGAATGCACCCAACCCTTATTTCCCAGAAGGTGTCAATGTCACCTTTGCTGCCATCATGGGACCGCAAACCATTTTTGCACGAACTTATGAACGTGGCGTAGGCTTCACCAACGCTTGTGGGACAGGGATGTCAGCGACGACTTTGGCGCTGGTGTTGACTCATCCAGACGTCGCCCAACTGGATCAATTGATCACCGTGTATAATCCTGGCGGTAAGGTCCAAACCAATGTCCATCGTGAAAATGGGCAATATTGGATCGAATTGATCGGCAATGCCACAGTGACACATGAGATCCAGATCCCAGACGCCAGTTTACAAGCAGGCAATTTTGCTAAGGCGACGACGCGTGAAACTGGCGAGCAAGCTGATTATGAACGCTTCGTTGCCGGGTTGCCGGTGCATGGCTTAGTGAAGACAATTTAAATTTTTGGAGGAACGAAATATTATGAGTGGCTATCATGTAGCAGTCGTTGGTGCAACCGGTGCCGTGGGGACACGGATGTTGAAGATGGTGGCGCAATCGCCACTACCGATCGCAAGTGTCAAAGCCTTGGCGTCCAAGCGTTCTGCTGGCAAAAAGTTGGCATACGGCGATGGCGAATTAACCGTTGAAGAATTGACTGATGATTCATTTGCCGGTATCGATATTGCGCTGTTTTCTGCTGGCGGGTCGGTGTCCAAGCGTTTTGCGCCGAGTGCCGTTAAAGCTGGCGCGATCGTGGTGGATAACACCAGCGCTTTTCGGATGGAACCAGACATTCCGCTGGTGGTACCAGAAGTTAACCCAGAAGCGTTGCGGACGCATCATGGCATCATTGCCAACCCGAACTGTTCCACGATCCAAATGGTGGTAGCGTTGGAGCCGATCCGCAAGGCATTTGGCCTCAAGCGCATCATGGTGTCGACTTATCAAGCGGTCGGTGGCGCTGGCCAGCGCGCGTTGAATGAATTGGCTGCAGAATCTCAAGCATATTTAGACGGGGATGTCACTAAAGTTACCCCAGAGATCTTGCCAACTGCAGGCGATAAGAAGCATTACCAAATGGCCTTTAACTTATTGCCGCAAATCGACGTGTTTGAAGACGATGCTTACACCCATGAAGAATGGAAAATGATCCATGAAACCAAAAAGATCATGCAAGGCGACATGGACGACCCTGACTTAAAAGTCACCGCCACTTGTGTCCGCGTGCCAGTACCGGTATCTCATGGTGAAGAAGTGTACTTTGAAGTTGAAGATCAAAATGTCACCGCAGATCAGATCCGTGAAGTCTTAACTGGCGCGCCTGGCGTGATCGTTCAAGATGACCCCGCTCATCAGATCTACCCACAACCAGCCATTGCTGAAGGCACCCGCGAAGTTTACGTCGGTCGCATTCGTGAAGATGCTGAAAATCCTGGCTTTTTCCACTTGTGGAATGTGTCTGACAACTTGTTGAAAGGCGCCGCTTGGAACTCCATGCAAATCGCCGAAACCATGGATGCCATGGGTTTGATCCAACCAAAATAAGCATTTTTCGATCAGCCATCTTTGCGGATGGCTTTTTGTATGGCAAGCGAGCTTGGTAAATTGGATGACAGGACAACTTTTGAAGCGCTACCAGGCTTTCACTTGGTGACTGTGGTAAAATGACTTAAGAATTGGTTAATCCAGATCACGTTTTCGAAAGGCAGTTTGTGCGCATGAAGAATTTTCTCGCTAAGGTCAAATTTCCAGCATTTCTGGAAGACATCCGCTTGCGCTATACCGCAGGGGTGATGGTGGTGTTGGCCGTTTTAGTGGTGATCGTTGCCAGCTTTATCAAGCCCGCTTTGGCGTTATTGATGTTACTGTTTTTGCTGGGTTTGGTGGCGTCAGTGTTTTATGGATTGGTGACGATCTCCAACAATACCAATAAATATATTTCCAACTTGGCTTATCGCATCAAGCGTGGGGAACAAGAAGCCTTGATCAAAATGCCAGTGGGGATCTTGTTGTATGACAAAGACCTCACTGTCGAATGGGCCAACCCTTACTTACAACAATATTTTGATGACAACGACTTATTAGGCCAAAAACTCGGCGATATTGACGCTGAATTAGGCAAATTAGTGGCTGATAACCTTGATACCAATGAGTTACAAACCATTCGCTGGGCCGATCATGATTTTGAAATGATCATTCAAAAGTCCATCGGCGTGGTTTATTTGATGGACATCACCCGCTATGCCAAAATCGAAGCCCGCGCGGAGAATGAACGCGTGGTGATCGGGCAGATCTTTTTGGATAACTATGATGAGATCACCCAAACTTTGGATGATCAAACAGTCACTAACTTGAATTCTTATGTCACCAACCAGTTGTCAGATTGGGCCAGTGACTACCACATGTTCGTCAAGCGCATTGCCAACGACCGCTTTTTGCTGGTGGCTTATGTCCAAGCATTGCAAGAAGTAGAAGCGGATAAGTTCAAGATCTTGGATACCATCCGTGTTGAAACTTCCAAGCAGAACTATCCACTGACGTTATCTGTCGGGATCGCGTATGGCGATTCGGACTTGGCGCGTTTGGCCATCACCTCACAATCCAACTTGGATCTGGCGTTAGGCCGCGGTGGCGACCAAGTGGTGGTCAGAGCCAAAGGCGAACAAGCCCGCTTTTATGGCGGCAAAACCAACCCGATGGCCAAGCGGACCCGCGTTCGGGCGCGGATGATCTCACAAGCTTTGCAAGAATTGTTCAAACAAACCGACAAGATCTTTGTGGTCGGCCATCAACAACCTGATATGGATGCCGTTGGCGCGGCTTTAGGCATTCGGCGCATTGCACAAATGAATGGCAAAGAGTGTTACGTGGTGATCAATCCAGAACAACTCCATTCTGATGTGGAGCGGTTGATGGGCCGCGTGGGCCAAGATCCTGAAATCGCCAATGCCATCGTGACCCCAGAAGCGGCGCTGGCGCAAGCCACCAGCCAAAGCTTATTGGTGATGGTGGATCACTCCAAGCCGTCGATCACGACTGCCCCGCAATTATATGATCGCTTAGCGGCACGCACTGTGATCATCGACCACCATCGTCGCGGTGAAGAATTCCCAGAAAATCCGATGCTGGTATATATCGAACCTTATGCCAGCTCGACTTGTGAGTTGATCACAGAAATGTTTGAGTATCAACCAACTAATACCAGCGGCGTGTCCAAGCTTGAAGCCACGGCGATGTTAGCTGGGATCACGGTTGACACCAAGTCGTTTTCACTGCGGACTGGGACGCGGACGTTTGATGCGGCATCATATCTGCGCTCAGTTGGCGCAGATGGGTTGTTGGCGCAGAACTTATTGAAAGAATCCGTCGACAGCTACATTCAAAAGAATCACTTGATCGATAGCGTTGAAATGATCAGTGACAATATGGCATTATGTACAGGTGAAGAAAGCACGCCTTATGACCCTGTGATCGCAGCGCAAGCAGCGGATACTTTGTTGTCGTTAAGTGGCATTGATGCCAGCTTCGTGATCACTAGACGCCCAGATTCACGCGTCGGCATTTCCGCGCGGAGTCTTGGCGATATCAACGTCCAAGTGATCATGGAACAACTTGGTGGTGGCGGTCATTTGTCTAATGCGGCCACGCAAATCGAAGGCGAATCTGTGGCCCAAACCAAAGCCAAGCTGATCGACACGATCAAAACTGTCGAAGCGCAAGAATAAGCGTGCTAAAAGGAGGAACCAATCATGAAAGTTATTTTTACTCAAGATGTTCGTGGTAAAGGCAACCGCGGCGAAGTCAAAGAAGTACCAGATGGCTATGCCCAGAACTTTTTGATCAAAAACGGCAAAGCCAAACCGGCCACCCCTCAAGCTATGAGCGCTTTACGCGGTCAACAACGCTTGGAAGAGAAAAAAGAAGCTGAACATAAAGCAGAAGCCGAAAGCATCAAAGCGCTGTTAGAAGACGATAAGCATATCGTTGAGATCCAATCCAAAGCCGGCGAAGATTCTCGCTTGTTTGGTTCGATCCCGTCCAAGCAGATCGCTCAAGCATTGGATAAGCAATACCAGATCAAAGTCGACAAGCGCAAAATGGACTTGCCAGAGCCGATCAAGACGCTCGGCTACCGTAATGTGAAGATCAGCTTGTATCCTGGTGTGGATGCCACCATCCGCGTACACATCACCCCACAAAACTAACAGGCTGCGTTGCAAAACGCGACTAAATAGGCTGCGTTACAACGCGGTTTTAGCCCAACTCACAAGCGCCTTTGTGCCATGTATTCGTTTGAATGCGCGGTGCAAAGGCGTTTTTATATCTGAACGTGACGTGACAATTCGTGACTGTACCTTGATCCTTGAGCCGAATATTGTTTTAACAAGGCGTCTTTTTGGCCGCTGACTTCGGCGAGTTGTCTGGTTGCGCCACAAGGTTTTCTAACGTAAACTGGATGGGATGAATCGATTCGTTTAATAAGGAGCGCGCGTATTGGATAATCAGCCACAGATCCGGCGGACACCGCCGTTTAACAAAGAAGCTGAAGAAGCCGTTTTAGGTGGGATCTTTTTAAATCCCAAAAAATATATCGATGCTGCCGATTACATCACGGCAGACGATTTTTATATGCGCGCCCATCGCTTGATTTTTGCGGCGATGACCGCATTGAATGATCGCGAATCAGTGATCGACTTGGTTACGGTGCAAGATTATTTAGACAGCCACAACCAGCTGGAAGACGCAGGCGGCATCGCGGCAGTGGTGGAATTAGCCGACGCTGTTCCAAGCGCGTCAAGCATCGTGTATTATGCCAAGATCGTCGCTGAAAAGGCGCAACTGCGCCGTTTGATCGATACGGCAGAAAGTATTGCCGAACGTGGCTATAATGACCAAGCTGACGTGCCAGCGCTTTTGGAAACCGCGTCTGATGAAATGCTGCAAGTCGCCGATACCACTAACCGTTCTGGTTTTCGGCCGATCAAAGACATTTTGAACCAAGCGATGACTGACATCGACAAACTCTACCAGAATGATTCTGATGTCACTGGTTTGCCGACTGGGTTCAAAGATCTGGATAAGATCACCACTGGGTTGCATGAAGGTGAATTGGTGATCATCGGTGCGCGGCCGGCAATGGGGAAAACCGCTTTTGTGTTGAACATCATGCAAAATGTCGGCACCAAAACCAACAAAACGGTTGCCATGTTTTCTTTGGAAATGGGCGCCGAACAGCTGATCAACCGGATGCTGTGTTCAGAAGGGTCCATCGATGCCAACCACTTGCGTACTGGGCAACTGAACGAAGAAGAATGGCAGAACTTAATGGTGGCCATGGGTAGTTTGAGCCAAGCCAGCATTTATATCGATGATACCCCAGGCGTGCGCATGGCGCAGATCCGCTCGCAATGCATGAAGCTGGCCCAAGAACAAGATCTAGGGTTGGTGATCGTCGATTATTTGCAGCTGATTGAAGGCTCTGGCCAAGAAAACCGCCAACAAGAAGTGTCTGCCGTGTCGCGGGGCTTGAAAAAGCTGGCCAAAGAACTGGGTTGCCCAGTGATCGCCTTGTCACAATTAGGGCGTGGCGTGGAACAGCGCCAAGATAAGCGCCCAGTGCTATCGGATATTCGTGAATCTGGTTCTATCGAACAAGATGCCGATATCGTCGCCTTTTTATATCGTGATGATTATTATCGCGATGGCGGCGAAGGTGATAGTGGCGATGACGATGACAACAGCGGCGAAGACACTGACAGCAATGTTGGCGAAGTTGAAGTGATCATTGAAAAGAACCGTTCTGGGGCGCGTGGTACCGTGAAGTTGTTATTTGTGAAATCTTATAACAAGTTCAGCACCATCGCTTATCAACCAGCACCGTAATTTCCCGGGAAATATATTGAAAGGTGGCGAGCCACATTTGGATGCCATATTAATGAGTTTGATGACTGCGCTGAACGAAGGGTTGATGATCAACGTTTATCAGCGCGATACCGATGATTTTTATACCGGTTATGTTCGAGCACTAGGCAATAATGCGGTGATTTTAGCCACATATAATGACGCTGGGATCGATGACGGGTCAGTGTGGCTGAATTTTGCAGCAATCGCGCAAGTCGAATTTGCCGGCGTCGATCTTGACGACATGCAATTTCGCATCAGCGTCGCCGAATCAGAACATTTTCTGTCGTTATCCGGTCAAGAAAAGCCGTTGAAATTCGACACCACCTCTGACTTGTTAGGCCAGTTGGTCACCCAAGTCAAAGCCAGCAAGCAAGTGGTGATGGTGATCTTAGCGGATGACGACGCGTATTTAGAAGGCCAAGTGCTCAGCGTGGCCGACGATCATTTCCAGTTCAACGTGTTTAACAAGTTCAACTTCACAGACAAGCGGGAAATGACGATCGATTATTCTGACGTGTTGGTGGTGGAATTTCAAGGTCTCGATTTGCGCCAAGAAACGGCTTTGGTCAGCCAGCGTGAGTCGCTACACCATGTGAAGTCAGCGCTGATCCCCAATGACGGCCAACTTGGCGAGATCTTCGCTGACGCGATGGGGACTGGCCAAATGCTGGCGGTAATGCCAAAAGGTGCCGAAGATCAGTTCTTTGTTGGCACGGTGAAAGCTTTGAACGCTGATACCGTGGTGTTGAGCTTAAAAGACATGGCGGCACAATTCGGCGGGTATGTGGCGATCCGGCTGCCGGCGATCCAAAGCATCACCACTGCCAGCGACTACTTACAAACGGTGAAATTTTATGAACAGTGGGACATTGATCACCACTTCACCCAACAGCCAGTATTGAATGCTGATCGTGAATTTGATTCTTCAGATGATCTGATCCCTGGCTTAGTCGCGTCTGCGGCGGCATTTTCGCGGGTGATCCGTATTCGCGTGGCGGATATGGACGAACATTTACTCGGCTATCCGGCGCAGTTGACGGCCACTGGTTTTATGATGAATTTGGTGAATGAAGAGGCCGGCCAACAAGTGCCGGTGCGGTTTGACGCGGTGTTGGAATTAGCTTTTGGCCATATTTATGCCTACTTGCAAGGAGCCTTGGACCACCGTGAGTGATTCGGTAATTTAATCGATAATAGCGACCCGGACAAATTTTGTTCGGGTTTTTACTTACAATTAAAAAAATGCTAATAGAATATTCGGGTTTTGGCTTGTATCCCGTGCGCAGACTTGGTAGAATAGCCAATGGCAGTTAGTCATACTCAAAGGAGCGAGCACACATGGGAACAGTAGTTGTTGTAGGCACACAATGGGGCGATGAAGGCAAAGGGAAGATCACCGATTTTCTCAGCCAAGGCGCCAAGATCATCAGCCGCTATCAAGGCGGTGACAATGCGGGGCACACGATTCACTCCAAAGGCCAAGTGTACAAATTACGCCTGATCCCTAGTGGCATTTTGTATCCGCATCAGTTGTCCGTCATTGGTAACGGCGTGGTGGTCAATCCTAAGAGCCTGGTCGAAGAATTGGCTTATTTGAAGGCCAAAGGCGTCGACGGCAAAAACTTGCGCATTTCCGATCGCGCGCATGTGATCTTGCCTTACCATATCGCCTTGGATACCTTACAAGAAGCCGCTAAAGGCGACAACAAAATCGGTACCACCAACCGTGGCATCGGCCCAGCTTATATGGACAAAGCCAGCCGGGTGGGCATTCGCATTGCCGATCTTTTAGACAAAGAGATCTTTGCGCAACGCCTGAAAGCAAACTTGGATGAAAAAAATCAGGAATTCACCAAGTTATACGGCGCCGAACCGATGAAATTCGATGATATTTTTGAAGAATATTACGGTTATGGCCAACAGATCAAACAATATGTCACCGATACGTCTGTGGTGTTGAACGATGCCATTGATGCGGGTGAAAATGTGTTGTTTGAAGGCGCGCAAGGCGTGATGTTGGATATCGACCAAGGCACTTATCCTTTTGTCACCAGCTCAAACCCTGCCGGTGGCGTGACCATCGGGGCCGGCGTTGGCGCTTCGAAGATCGATCGCGTGGTCGGTGTCGCCAAAGCTTACACCTCTCGTGTCGGCGATGGCCCATTCCCAACTGAACTAAATGACGAAGATGGCAACTTCATTCGCGAAGCTGGCCACGAATACGGCACCGTCACTGGCCGGCCGCGGCGTGTGGGTTGGTTTGACGCTGTGGTGGTCCGCCATTCTCGCCGCGTGGCTGGGGTCACGGATCTGTGCTTGAACTCCATTGACGTGTTGACAGGTTTGAAAACCGTGAAGATCTGCACGGCTTACGAACGCAACGGCGAAACGATCTATCACTATCCCGCCTCTTTGAAGCAATTGGCCGAATGCAAGCCGGTTTACGAAGAAATGCCTGGTTGGGATGAAGACATCACCGGTGCCAAAACGCTGGCAGATCTCCCAGAAGCGGCACGCAACTATGTCAAGCGCATCGCTGAGTTGATCAACGTGGACTTGTTGACGTTCTCAGTGGGCCCAGATCGTGACCAAACCAATATTTTGGAAAACATTTGGGACAAGTTCTAATGTAAAAATCGCCTCACCTTGTCGAAAATCTCGGCTAGGTGAGGCGATTTTGATTTTATTGGCAATGTTTTGGGGTTTTAGGTAAAACCAGTCCGAGTAAGCTGATCATCACCAAGATGCTGATGATCGCAAGCAACATATCCATACAGACCTCCTGTTTGTAGGTGACAGGGCTTTTAATTGTTCTGAAGGTACTTTTTTCTTGGCTGTGGTACACTAATGGTCTAAGGAGTGGTGACGATGCTGGAATATGATGCGATCAAAGCGCAATTTGAAGTGGGTCAAAAAATCAATTTTGATCTGATCTTGCAACAGGTGATCAAGACTTGGGATCATCGGCCTAAAATCATGTTGCACTCTTGTTGTGCGCCTTGTTCCACTTATACGTTGGAATATCTCACCCAACACGCTGATGTGACGGTGTATTACGATAATCCCAACATCCACCCGCGGATGGAATATGAACGCCGCAAGCTGGTCCAACAGCGCTTCATCTCTGATTTCAACGAAGCCACTGGCAATCATGTGCAGTTCATGGCGTCAGATTACAAACCTAGCGAATGGCTGGCAGTCACCAAGTCGCTGAAAGACGAGCCAGAAGGTGGCGCGCGCTGTCATGTGTGCTACCAATTCCGTTTGGATCGCGTCGCCAAGAAAGCCCAAGAGCTGGGATTTGACTACTTTGGCAGTGCCTTGACCATTTCGCCACACAAAGATGCACAAGTGATCAATGAAGAAGGCTTGGAGATCCAGCATTTTTACAATGTTTCCTATTTGCCTAGTGACTTTAAAAAACGCGGCGGTTATGCGCGCTCAGTGCAAATGTCTGAAGACTACAATGTGTATCGTCAGTGCTATTGCGGTTGCTTGTTTGCCGCCAAGCAACAAGGCGTCGACTTGGCGCAAGTCAATCGTGAAGCCACGGCATTTGTCAAAGCCCATCAACATGAAAACTTCGACCATATTCAATTTCACATTGAACAGCCTGCTAATGCCTGAATCAAAATCGGACCACGACATCATTGAATGTCACGAAATGAATCCGACAATTACCGAGATGTACGCGCCATAAAGCAACGCATTTGAGTAGAAGAGTCCTGCCAAGCAAATCCTAAATTCGGGATTTACTCGGCAGGACTCTTCCACTCTATGCTAAAAACGCTTTATGGCTCAGCCGCGATTTTTGCGTTACGCGGCAAATTGGTTTTGCACATATTCATGGTAAAGCGCGTGCGTTTTCAAGAGTTGGTCATGTGGGCCGTGACCGGAAACATGGCCGTTTTCGATAAAGTAGATCTCGTCGGCATCCACGATCGTTGATAAGCGATGCGCGATCACTAACGTCGTGCGGCCTTTCATCAGTTGGGCGAGGGCTTTTTGCACCATCATTTCTGATTCTGAATCCAAGCTGGCAGTGGCTTCATCTAGCATCAACAGCTTCGGATCGCGTAAAAAGGCGCGTGCGATCGCCAAACGTTGCCGCTGACCACCAGAGACTTTAATCCCGCGTTCGCCAACTTGGGTATCCAAGCCTTTGGACATTTGGTGCACGAATTCATCTGCGTAAGCCAACTTTAACACCGCCCATAATTGGTCGTCGCTGTAATGGTCACTTAAGCCATACGTTAAGTTATAGCGGATCGTGCCAGCCATGATCGCCGCGTCTTGAGACACCAAGCCGATTTGATCGCGCCAATGGGTCAAATTCACCGCTTGCGCATTTTGATGACCGATCAACACTTGACCAGCGTCTGGTTGATAATAGCGCTCCAGCAAGCTGAACACAGTTGATTTGCCGCCACCAGAAGGGCCGACGAACGCCACCACTGAGTTCGGTTTGGCTTCAAAACTGAGATCTTGCAATACCTTTTCCCCGGCCTCATAAGCAAAATCAACATGTTGCATGGCAATGGTTTGACCCTCTAACGGGATGTCCGCGCCAGTGCGTTGATCTTCAACCGGTTGTGCTAGCAGTTCTTGAATGCGTTCTGTGGCGCCGCTGGTTTTGGCCAAGGTGGTGAAGAATTGTCCTAGCGCCATCACTGGGCCAAGCATTTGAAACAAATACATCAAAAACCCCAACATGGTCCCGATCGTCATCGACCCAGCTAACACGCGATGCGCGCCATAAGCCAAGACGCCTAAGATCACGGCCATCATGGCGCCAGTCATCAACGGGCCGGCGATGGAATCATAGATTGCTTCTTTTAACCCGATACGATAGAGCTGATCGATTTGTTGGCTGCCGGCTTGGTTTTCTTGATTTTCGGCGTTAGATGATTTCACCAAGCGCACTTCACTTAAGATCTCGCCGGCTTCACCATTGAAGTCTGCCAAGGCGTCTTGGCGCGCACGGCCGATTTTGCGCGACTGCCTAGCGACAGGCATCATCACGATCATCACTAAAGGCACGGCGATGAACATGATCGCCGTCATCCGCCAATCCATGACCAGCATCAACACCAACGCCCCGATCAGCTGCAATAAGCTGGTCATTAAATTCGGCAAGGTGTTGGCTAATAACTGTTTGACTTGGCTGGAATCATTGACTAAGCGCGAGGACAACACGCCGGATTTTTTCGTGTCGAAATAGCTAACTGGTAAATGCAGCAGCTTATCCCATAACTGGCGCCGCAGCTTGGCCACGACATCTTCGCCAAAAAAGCCTAAAATCGTGCCAGATCCAGCTGAGATCAAGGCACTGATCAAAAACACCCCGACGACCGCGACCATCAGCCCCACATTGAGGTGTTGGCCCAGCTGGTTGATCAAATTTTTGGCAAATTGCGGCACGATCAAATTCCCAGCAGTGGCGATCATGCCTAAACCGATGCCAACGCCCAGCTGCCAATATTTGGGGTGAATGATTTTGATCAACGTCAAAAAGGCCCGCCGATCAAAAGCTTTTGCGTGTGGTTTCATTCATGCCTCCGATCAAACCATGCGCCACCAAAAGGCTGCCCGGAAAAGCGGTCAAATTGATGGTGCCAGCGGTGGGCTTGTTGCATCAAGTCGCGCCAGTCTTCACTAGATTCGTCTAAACCCGCTATCAGCTTTTGCAGCAGTTGCCGCAATTGTGCTTGTTCTAAATCAGATAAGGTGGCAAAGCAGGTTTGGGAGAAATCATTTTGTAATTGGCTGGCGCCTTTGAGAAAAGCGCGCCCGTCATCAGTCAAAAAGATCTTGCTGACGCGCTTGTCGTCAGCGTCAGCTAAGCGTTCGACAAATTTGGCGTCAAGGAGCTTCTTGACTAACGCCGACACGGAACTTGGCCGAATGTCGAGCTCCACGGCGATCTCAGTGTTCGTCAAGCCATCATGTTCGTTTAATAAACGTAACAGGCGCACTTGGCCACGGTGAGCTTGACCATGCGCATCACGGGCATAGCGCGTGCGTAAGGCAGCAGACACAAAGGTGCGATTTTCCAGTAAGCGGCCAAATAAAGCCAATAGTGCTTGGGTATCTTCAGTCATTTTAGACCTCCAAGTTAGTTAGGTTACCTTTTTTGAAACTAACGATCAACGTTGCTCAGTATAGTTAGTTAGGATTTGTTTGTCAACACTAACTAATTATCTTTGGGGACAAGTATCAAAATGAGGTCATTTCGCAAATATATATAGCGAGGGGGTGGTGCGGGCAATTTTGTTACTGGATCCAGTTAAGCAAGGAGGAACAAGGATGAAGAATCGTAATTGGTTTTTCGCATTGATTTTGGGAGTGTTAGCCAGCGGCGCGCCGGTGGCAGTAGGAGCAGAAGACTTTGCAGGCCCTGGGAATGCCGACAAGAATTTGACCACAGTCACCGATGGTTTTGAATTAGCAGATGATGGCAGTGTCGTGCAGGCAAATTCTACGGCAGAATTTGATTTGACACCTGGCACCTTGGCCTTGATCGCCGTGCCAAATATTTACTTTAAATCCGGTTCAGTTGCCAGCTTGATCACAGGCGCGCATACGCTCGACATGGATATGGACACGGCGACTGCTACTAATAATACCGATCATGATGGGAATAACGCACGAACCATCCAGGTGCTCGATTATCGTGGCAACAATGCTGGCTGGCGCTTATCTGGCAGCCTTGGGGACTTTACTTCTGGAAGCACAAAGGTTACCGCTACCAGCATTACCCTAGCTGGGACGACGAGCGGTGATAATACCACTGCTATTGCGCTATCTGGCGCTAACTTCGGTGGTGGACATGTGGCTTCTTTGTTGATAGCGCCTAAAGGTGAAGGTGCCGGGAACACAGAAGTTAAGGTGACTTCTGGGGCTTTGGCTTTGGCAAAAGATACCAAAGCCGTTGCTGGAACGTACCAAGCCACGGTCAACTGGCAGCTGATCGCCCAGCCAACACCAGCCGCTGATCCGATGGCAGCTGCGACAAGTGAATGAAGTCTTGGCAACGAGTGAGCATCTTGGCGCTTAGTGCGATGATGCCTAGCCAAGTCGTGCTTGCCGCTGACCCCTTGCCGGCAACCGTGGTCGATGGGGCGGCCACTGCTATCAGTACAGCGCAAGTGAACGTGATGGGGGAAAGCTTGGCGTTATTGCAGGTGCCAGACCTGCAGTTTGAATCTTTGAATGTGGGTGACTTGATCGATCATCGCGTCACGCTTGCGTTGGCTTCTGGGGCAGTCACCAAAGATGGCCAAGGACCAGGTTTTGACGGGGATGACCAAAAACAGATCGTCGTGGAAGACTTTCGTGGCACCAATAGCGGCTGGCAGTTGTTGGTGAAGTTAGACGCTTTCCAGCTCGCTGGGACGTCAACGACTTTAACGCCGCAGTCGGCACAATTTGCGGCAAGTAACGCGACTGGGACCAATGCGACGGGAATCGCTTTGGCCAATGTTGATTTTGCCGGCATGGAGGCGTCGGTGGTAACGGCGCCGATCGATCGTGGGAGTGGCACCACCACCTTGGCGATCACCGCAGCGACGTTGACCTTACCACAAACCGGCAATGTGTTGGCAGGCGACTATCGCGCGGCATTGGATTGGCTTTTGCTTAGTGCTCCGCAACCTTGAATAAACGCCAGTGGGTGACCCTGGCGTACATAGGAGGTGGCTTATGAAAAAATGGTGGTGTTTTTGTTGGTTATTGTTACTATTTTGGCCTGGCCATATCGCACATGCACAAGGCGCAGGTTTTACCCTTACGCCGCAAATGACTGCCGCACAAGTCGGCGGCGATCTGGGGTGGTTCAACTTATTGGTCAAACCTGGCGGCCAAGAGAAATTGCCTGTGGTGGTCGCCAATCAATCTGATCAAACCAAAACGATCCGTTTGCAATTAACGGATGCCTACACCCAAAGCAACGGGCAGATCGGATATGATCCTAACAAGCAACCTCGCATCAACGCTCAAACCAGTGTCACCGCGATCGGCTCCAAGCCAGTGACTATCGACTTAGCGCCGCATACTGGCAAAACGGTGACTTTTACGGTGACACCGCCAGCTTTTGTTGGCGAAGTATTAGGAGCGATCTATGCCCAAGACCAAACGCCAAACCCGCAATCTAGCAGTAGCGGCTTTGCCATCACCAACCAGTTTGCCATGGTCGTCGCTGTGGCGCTACAAACCAGTGAAACTAAAATCGCGCCGCAGCTGACTTTGGCAAGCGTTTCATCCAATGCCAAACAGATCACCGCGCATGTGCAAAATCCCAAACCCACGCTTTTTGGCAAAATCACGTTGAAATCAACGGTCAGTTTGCAAGGCAAAACTGTGCTCACGCAAACGGATCACGACTACGCGATGGCGCCAAACAGCGATCTGGCCTATCAATTATTGCCGAAAAAAACGCTTCTCCCAGGCAAATATCGCCTAGTGATCGATGCAACTGCCGGCAAAACCAAGTGGCATTTGACCAAAACCTTCACGATCAAGCAAGCGCTGACGCCAGAAACGCCGCCAAAAACCACGACACCAAAGCCCAATTACCTTTGGCTGTTTGGGTTAGCACTGCTGGTGGCGTTATTGATCGGTATTTTGATCGGGAAAAAACGCGGAGGTGATCGACATGCCTAAGTGGCTGGTGAGTTTGGTGATCACCACTGGGTTATTGGCCAGCACTGGCGGGCAAAGTATCGCCCAATTTGAATTGCGACCGGAAATGCCAGCAACGCAAGGCAATCAGCCTAATACCAGCTCATCTGCAAGTTCTCAGTCGCCAACTGCTAGTGGCACCAAAACGACGGCGGCTAATCAACGTTTTCCACAAGTTGGGGAGGGGAGCACTGCGAGTACTTTTGACATTTTCTGGATAGCTGGGATCAGTGGGATTTGGATCTGGCAAGGAGGGCGCCGACATGCGCATTAGAACTTGGGGGATGCTTGCATTATTCACTTGTTTGGGACTTTGGACCTGTCCCCTTCACCCAAGTCACGCCGCCACCCCAAGCGTCATCCCACCAACCGGCTTTCAAGACGGGTTTCATCAGATCTCACCGACCACTGGCGTTAGCACTTATTTCAAGATCCAACCCACTTGGTATCGAATGAGCAATGTGGGAGCGCCAGTGACTGGCTGGACCATCGTGCGTGCCGGTGAAGACATGCAATTGCGCGCGTCAGTGGCCAAAACGGGTTGGGATTTCATTCGTACGGCGTCGTTAAGTATCAATGTTCAAAAAGCCACAGGCGCAGTCGACAACTTCTCTGGTGATTGGAGTGCCGACCCGGCGATACTGGCCCAGGCGGCTGAATATGGGCTGGTGTATCAAACCGGCAAGTACCCTAGTGGCGCAGTCAATAATGATGATATTCGCTATGAAATGAAGATCCCACAAGTTACCCAACCGACTTGGTATACCTTACAGATCAATGTCAATTTAACCTTTTTAGGAGATCCGTTGCGGACGGTCTCGTCAAATTTAGCGCGCATTTTAGTCGTTCCGACCAACTATGCACCGACGCTGACGCCAAGCGAATCAGTCTTATTTAAAGGCCAAAGTACTAATCTGGCAGTCGATGGGTTAGATAATTCGATCGTACCCAATTATCAATTCACCTCAAACCCGGCACTAACGACGCAACTATCAGGTAATGGCTTGCAAGTGACAGCCAATGGTCAAGTTTCCAGCACCCCGATTCAAGCACAGATCCAGTTTGCCCCGATGTTTGGCGGGGATGCACCGATCAACGTGGTATCCAGTCCAGCGATCGTAGATACCGCCAATCTCGCAGATGTAACGGTGACTGAAAATCAGCCAGCCACGTTTAATTTGCAGTTACCACCAGGGTTGACCGCCACCAATACGCGCTGGTATGTGGGTGGGGTGTTGCAACCAACCAGCGCCAACGGCAGTTTGGGGATCCCGTCTACCAAAATCGGCGCTGATGTGTATGCCATCAGTGACTTCAAGCGCGGCGATACGATAGTTGCACAAAATGTGCGCAGCAACACCGCTAAACTCAATGTGACGCAAGGATTCAATTTTGAATTCTATGATATGGATTTTAATGCGCCATTTTTGTTTACCAGCGGTGGTCCGCAGTCACCAAAAGCGCCGACGACCAGCCTTAAAGCGACCGTGTTGGCGCTACCGGCAAGCGCCAGTGCGATCGTGTGGCATGCGTATCAACCTGGCACCCAAACCCCGTCTGATTTAGTCAAGATCAGCGCTGATGGCACAGTGACTGCCGGACCTGACGCCGGAACAGTGGATATTGAAGTTAACTTCACCACTGCCGGCGGCCCACAAGTGACTGGGCGGCGGTTGACTATCATCAAGCTGGCAGATGGTTCAGCCAACGCCTTTGATCACGCACTGTTTCAAGCCCCGGCTTTGCCAGCGGGCCAACTGGTCAATGCCGCGTGGTATTTTGCGGATACAGCAGGGCAATTGCCGGATCAGCCGGCAGTTTCCAGTTCCGCGCTAACCGCATCAGGGCCAGTGGTGACCAGCGCTGACAATGATCGCCACTATCAAGTGGTGATGCAAGTCGACGCTGATGGGCAAACCTATACGCTGAATTCAAATGTCGCCAACTTCGCGGTGATCCCACCTGCAGGATTGGCATTACAAGCAGTGCCGAGTTTTTATTTTGCTAACGATGCGGCTGGGGTGATCACGTCGCCGACAGTTTCAGCGTTGATCTCAGGTAGTACCCAGTTGCCATCAGTGAATGGCCCGCAACCGTTGATCGTATCTGATCGCCGCGATGAGGCCGGCCCTTGGCAATTACAAGTACAAATGCCAGATTTTCAGGCCACGGCGACGCAAACCCCGCTAGGTGCCAATGGTGGCTCAGTGGTGATGGCGTTTCAAGGCGCTCAAGCACCAGCGCGTTTGCCAGTGACGATCGGGGCGACGGCCACGACGATCGCCGATATCCAAGCACCGCTGGCGATTTGGGAGACCACGGCGACGTTGAATTTACCACCGATCCCAGCGCCTTTGGCTGGCAGTTTTGCAGCGCCAATTCAGTGGACGCTAGCTGCGGCACCGACGCCAGCAGCGCCATGAAAGGAAGTGAGCAACATGTGGTGGCTGATCGGAGGGCCAAGTGTGTTGGTGTTGTTCGTTTGGGGGTATTGGCATCGCCAGCAAGGTCAACGCGAATGGCAAACTTTGAAGCGCAATGCGCAAAGTGACCCGTTGAAAAAAGGGCGCTGGTGGCGTGCGATCATGTTGCGGCTGTTTGGACACAAATAAAAAAACCGACCTGCATGTCTGCAGGCCGGTTTCGTGATAAGCTGCGGCAACCTTCTGAACGCTTGCGCGCCGGTCGCTTACACTTATCGTGGTTTGGCACCGCAAGTAGTATCGCATGCCGAAAAATTTTTGTCAAACAAAAACCCTTAAGGCCACGCCTTAAGGGTTCAGAGTTACTAGTTGTTCATGCCTTGTGCATATAACTCGAGCTTGCCGTTGACGATACTTTCGACCAAGTCGCCGTAAGCCACGCCTTCAGCTTCGGCTTCTTGTGGTAACAAGGAAAGTGGGGTCATGCCAGGCAAGTTGTTGGCTTCGATCACCCAAACGGCATCATTGTCATCCACGAAGAAGTCCACGCGGCCATAGTTTTGCATGCCTAGCGCATCCATGGTTTGTACCGCCACGCGCTTCATTTCGTCATGGACGGCATCCGACAAGTCTTCTGGTGGGGTGACGAAAGTGGTGTGGCCTTCGATAAATTTATGTTCGAAGTCATACCAGCCGTCATGCACTTTGATCTCAATGGCTGGGAACGCATGCCCATTGACCACGCCTAAGGAGAATTCACGGCCTTTGATAAATTCTTCAATGATCGCAGAATTATCAAAACGGAACACATCTTCCAAACCAGATTCTAGTTCTGCGGCGTCATGGGCAATGTGCGTGCCGACAGAAGAGCCACCAGACGTTGGCTTTAACACGACTGGGTAAGCGAAAGGCAAGCGGTGGCCTTTGGCGCCTTGGTCGCGGGTGATCTCAACAAAAGCCGCAGTTTTGATCCCTTGATATAACATGATCTCTTTGCTGTAGACTTTGTTCATGGTGATCCCAGAAGCGGTGCTGCCGCTGCCAGTATATTTGATATTGTTCAAGTCGAGCACGGCTTGAACTTTACCATTTTCACCATCGCCACCATGTAAGCCGATCACCACGATATCCGCGGCTTTACAAATGGCCAAAACATTTGGACCAAACAACTGAGTGGTGCCGTCAGTGCGCAGCTTGTTGATGACGTCGTCGGTCAATACGGCGTCTGAGATCAATAAGTTGTCACTGGTGTTGGCTGTTTCAAAAGCAGTCTCTGGGTCGCGGCCTTGTAAGTCGAACCCTAAAAATAAATCAATGAATGTGGCTTGGTGGCCTTTTTCACGCAAAGCGTTGGTCAGGCGGTAGCCACTAGAGATAGAGACGTTTCGCTCGGTGCTACGACCGCCAGCTAAAACGACAATCTTCATAGGAATGATCCCTCCGTAAGTTTATAGAACCCTAAGTGTACCACAAAAGCCTAAAATCTCGATAGGAACGTAACCGTTTTCATCAATTCTTAACCTTTTTCTCTCATGGCACTTTCATGCAAAAGTCGTGAAATTTCGTTATGCTGAAAATTATTAAGCCAATAAGGAGGGCACACAGCTTGAAAATCATCGCTTACGGCGCACGCGTCGACGAAATCGACTATTTAAACCAATGGGGACAAACCTCAGGACATGAGTTGACGATCCGCACAGAATTATTGACCGAAGACACGATCCATTATGCCCAAGGGTACGATGGGATCAACTGTTTACAAACCACGCCATATTCTGCCGCCATGTTCGAAAAAATGGGCGAATACGGTATTAAATTTCTGACGATCCGCAATGTTGGCACAGATAATATCGATTTTGACGCGGCGAAAAAAGCTGGTGTCCGCATCGCCAACACGCCAGCTTATTCGCCAAACGCCATTGCCGAGTTTGCCGTGACCATGACGTTGAACTTGTTGCGGCGTTTAGGCGAAGTTGAAGCGGCTTTGAAAGCTGATGATTACGGCAAGTCCACCACGTTCATCGGCCGTGAGCTCGCCCAACAAACCGTGGGCGTGATCGGCGCTGGTCGTATCGGCCAAGCGGCGATCCGCTTATTCAAAGGTTTTGGCGCCAAAGTGTTAGCCTATGATCCGCATCCGGTGCACACGGATCTGGAATGTGAATATGTTGATCTGCCAACGTTATATGCGCAAAGTGACGTGATCGATCTGCATATTCCTGGCATCGCCGCCAATGATCATTTGATCGACGCTGACGCGATCGCCCAAATGAAGCCAGATGCGGTGATCATTAATACCGCCCGTGGCAATCTCATCGATACCAAAGCGTTGCTGGCTGCTTTAGAAGCAGGCAAGCTTGGTGGCGCTGGCATCGACACATTCGAGAATGAATCTTCGGCGTTGGTCAACTTTGATCGTACTGGTCATTTCCATGATCCATTGTGGGACGTGTTGTTGCAACGCGATGATGTGTTGTTGGCGCCGCATATTGCGTATTACACCCAAACTGCGGTGCATAATATGGTGTTTTATTCCTTAGGGTACTTGATCGAATTCTTAACGACTGGCGCCACTGAAACGGAAGTTACGCGTTAAACACGAATATTAAATGAATTAATTACCAAAACAAACGTATTTTTACTTGAACTTCTTTGCTGGATGCGGTAAGCTTTAATCATCCTAAAGACGAACAAAGGAGCTATCATGGAAAATTTCTTTCAACTACGTGCGAACAATACCAAAGTTGGCACTGAAATTATGGCGGGATTAACGACATTCTTCGCGATGTCGTACATTTTATTCGTCAACCCACAGATCTTGTCACTGACAGGGATGCCTTCACAAGGTGTGTTCTTGGCGACGATCATTGCTTCAGCAGTTGGGACGTTGGTCATGGGCCTATTTGCCAATGTGCCATATGCTTTGGCACCAGGCATGGGGCTGAATGCCTTCTTCACGTATACCGTGGTGTTTGCATTAGGCTTCAAGTGGCAACAAGCGTTAGCGTTAGTCTTCATTTGTGGGATGATCAATATTTTGATCACCGTCACGAAAGTTCGGAAAATGATCATCATGGCGATCCCAGAAGTGATGCAACATGCCATCGGCGGTGGGATCGGGATCTTCGTTGGTTACATCGGTTTGAAGAATGCCGGCTTCTTGCAATTCACTTCTGATTCTTCCAACATTTTAAGCATCAACAATGCCGCTTATAACGCTGCGACGACGCACTTCAAAGGTGGCGTTACCGGCGTCGTGACTGGCGGCGGCATCGTACCAGCGTTGGTGAACTTCACCCAATCAGGCGCGATGTTGGCGTTGATCGGGTTGTTATTAATGACGATCTTGGTCGTCAAAAAAGTTCCTGGCGCCGTTTTGATCGGAATCGTGGTCACCACGTTGATCGGGATCCCCATGGGCGTTACCAACTTATCATTCTCCAGTGCCAACAGCTTTTCCAACTCGTTCACACAATTAGGCACGACTTTCGGCGCAGCGTTTGGCGCCAACGGCATGGGCAGCTTGTTTACTAGCCCAACGCAAACAGTCGTGTCGATCATGACGATCTTCGCCTTTAGCTTCTCAGATACGTTCGATACGTTAGGTACCTTCATTGGGACTGGCCGGCGCACTGGGATCTTCTCTGACGCCGATGAAAAAGCCATGGAAAATGGCCATGGGTTCTCCAGCAAAATGGACAAAGCCTTGTTCGCCGATTCCATTGCCACTTCGATCGGGGCGATTTTCGGGACGTCTAACACCACGACTTATGTGGAATCCGCTGCCGGCATCGGCGCTGGTGGTCGTACCGGCTTAACGGCGGTGACCACTGCGGTATGCTTCTTGATCTCTGCGGTGTTTGCGCCGATCATTTCGGTGGTGCCAACGCAAGCCGTTGCGCCAGCATTGATCTTAGTTGGGGTCATGATGGTTTCCAGCTTGAAGGAAATCGACTGGTCCAACCTTGAAGAAGCGGTACCGGCATTCATGGCCTCAGTCGTCATGGGGTTGATCTACAACATTTCTTACGGCATCGCCGCAGGGTTTATCTTCTATTGCTTGGTCAAGCTGATCACTGGCAAGGCCAAAGAGATCCATCCGATCTTGGCGATCGTATCGATCGGGTTTATCATCAACTTCATTGTGTTAGCTGTTTTATAAATCGTGATCTTCTCGCAGCCTGGCCAACGCCAGGCTGTTTTTGTGTCCGAGTGAAAAACCGAAAACTAAAGCAAATGGGCAGACAATCACCAAAATCGCAAAAAATTCCGAACGAAAACGGTTGCAAATTGTGAAAATCAAACATTTCTGGGAAGTGCCTAGGTAAAACCCGAACATTAAAAATATTCTAATGGAAAATAGCCGCTTTTTATCTTGATTATCCAAGCAAAGGCGTGTAGGCTAAAACTTAACATTTTAATTTAAGGAGCCTATCATGGACCAGTTTTTCCAACTAGAAGCGAACCATACGACCAAGCGCCGTGAAATTATTGCGGGGTTGACGACATTTTTTGCCATGTCATACATTTTGTTCGTTGCCCCAGATACCTTATCGTTGACTGGTATGCCATCGCAGGCGGTGTTTTTAGCCACCATTATTGCCAGTGCGACTGGGACGTTGATCATGGGCTTGTTTGCCAATGTGCCTTACGCGTTGGCACCAGGCTTAGGGCTCAATGCATTCTTTACATATACTGTGGTGTTTGCATTAGGCTTTAGCTGGCAAGAGGCTTTGGCGCTGGTGTTTTTATGCGGGATGATCAATATTTTGATCACCGTCACCAAGATCCGGAAGTTGATCATTGTCGCGATCCCAGAAGTGATGCAACATGCCATTGGCGGTGGGATCGGGGTGTTCGTGGCGTATATCGGCTTGAAGAACTCCGGCTTTTTGCAATTTACCTCTGATGCGTCCAGTATTTTAAGTGTGAATGGCGGCGCGGCGACTGCCCACACCTTTAAAAACGGCATCGACTCGGTGGTTTCTGGCGGCGGGATCGTGCCGGCTTTGGTGAACTTCACCCAACCTGGCGCGTTAGTGGCGCTGATCGGCTTGTTGCTAATGGCAGTCTTAGTGGTCAAAAAAGTCCCTGGTGCGGTATTGATCGGCATCGTCGCCACGACGTTGATCGGGATCCCATTTGGGGTGACGAACTTACATATTTCTGGGGCCAACACCTTAGGCCATGCCATCAGCCAGTTAGGCACGACTTTCGGCGCAGCATTTTCTAGCAAAGGCTTTGGCAGCTTATTTACCGATGCCCACCATATCTTGCTGTCGATCATGACGATCTTCGCCTTTAGTTTCTCCGATATTTTCGATACGTTAGGCACGTTCATCGGCACTGGGCGGCGCACTGGGATCTTTACCAGCGCAGACATGCAGGCGATGGAAAAAGGCCACGGCTTCTCCAGCAAAATGGACAAAGCGCTGTTTTCTGACGCGATCGCCACTGGGGTCGGCTCGATTTTTGGCACGTCAAACATCACCGTGTTTGTTGAATCCGCTGCTGGCATCGGTGCTGGTGGTCGCACTGGGTTAACGGCAGTAGTCGTGGCGATCTGCTTTGGCTTATCCAGTTTGTTGTCACCTTTGATCGCCATTGTGCCAAGCCAAGCCGTTGCGCCAGCGTTGGTCATGGTCGGGGTCATGATGATGTCCAGCTTCAAAGAAATCGATTGGTCCAATCTTGAAGATGCGATCCCAGCGTTTATGGCCTCGATCGTCATGGGTTTGATCTACAACATTTCTTATGGCATCGCGGCTGGGTTTATCTTCTATTGCTTGATCAAGTTGATCACCGGCAAAGCCAAAGAAGTGCATCCGGTGTTATGGGTCGTGACTGCCGGGTTTGTCTTAGATTTCGTGTTTATGGCATTGATGTAGACAGGCAAAAAGTCCTTTGGAAAATTTTTCCAAAGGACTTTTTATTTGGATTTAAAAGCGGTACGCCGGGTCATCTGCGACAGTGTCACGGTTAAGGGTCATGGCCAGCAACGCCACTTTTTGACCAGATGCCAGCTTGCGGGTGTGCGGATAAGGCTGGCTTTGGAAGTGATTGGCGGATAACCACTGCAACAAGTCGGCATTTTCTGGCACGATCATGGTCAATTGCGCCAAGCCGAGTTCAAAAAACGAAAAGCCGACCACGCGCGGAATGATCTCTTGATACAAGGCGTCGGCGTTTTTGGCATCGGCGACTTCTAAGCGCATTTGTGCGCGGGTGAAGTCAGCGTCGAATTGCCACAAGCAAATACTGCCGACAAATTTTTGAGTGGCGCGATCGGTAATGCCATATAACAAAGCTTTATTTTTCATGACCAAGCGCATAGACTGGTTGATATAATGCGCCGTCGCCGGAATATCCAAGTCGGTTTTGCGACCGGATAATTCCGCTTGAGTGGCGTTAGCGCGCAGTTCATGCACGGCTTTTAAGTTGGCATTGGTCAGCCAATCTAAGGTGTAATGCGCCGATAACAATGGATGGTATTTTTCAAAACTGATCATAGCTACTCCTATAACGGATCGTTGAAATTCTTGCGATAGTAGTCGACATCGATCACTTTGTATTTGCCATTGGTAAAACGCGCAATGATCTCACCGTTTTTGGCGCGTAATGGTGAAGCGTCTGGCAAGCGCAAGGTGATCCCGGCTTCACTTTGGCGGACATTGGCTGCGTCTGGGCCAAAGAAAGTTTGCAAGACCTCAGGGTCAAGGTCAGGGCGGATCGGCAAAAAGTGTGACATTTTAGCAATGGAAAAGGCTGAAAATGGGCCTTGCGGAAATTCAGACAGTTGAGATACAGACATATAAGAGGCCACCTTTCGTGAAATCGCTACAATCTTTAGCTTCATGGTATCACAGCCAAGGGAGTCGGCATAGTGCCGAAAATATGTGAAATGGTTTACGAAATTCGAGCCTGGGTCTTTAAAGATAACGTTTTCATGTTATAGTAGACTCATGTTCAAATTTTTGATATTTGAATAAGCGTAGCCTTTTTTAGGGCTGCGCCAGGGAATAGAAGGTGGCAGATTGAGTAGTCTTTTTGATACACAGCGGTTTTCGCCGCTGGCCAGCCGTATGCGACCGCAAACGATTGATGAAGTGGTCGGACAGCAGCATCTGCTTGGCAAAGACCGCGTGCTACGGCAGCTGATTTTAGCCGATCATGTGGCGTCGATGATTTTTTGGGGGCCGCCTGGTGTTGGTAAAACCACGCTGGCGCGGATCATTGCCAAGCAAACCAAAGCCGAATTCGTCACGTTTTCGGCAGTGACTAGCGGCATCACTGAGATCAAAAAGGTGATGCAAGACGCTGAAGCCAATCAAGCGTTAGGTCAACGGACCATCGTGTTTGTTGATGAAATTCACCGTTTTAACAAAGCCCAACAAGACGCGTTTTTGCCTTATGTGGAACGCGGCAGTATCACCTTGATCGGCGCGACGACTGAAAACCCGTCATTTGAAGTCAATGCCGCGTTGTTGAGCCGCTTGCGGGTGTTTGTTTTGCACGCGCTGACGGCAGACGATTTGGTCACGTTATTGAAACGTGCGCTTAGCGATCCGCGCGGCTACGGGTCTTCTGAAGTTGAGATCGACGACAAGGTATTACGCCAAATCGCGGATTTCGCCAATGGGGATGCGCGCATTGCGCTAAACACCTTGGAAATGGCAGTGACTAACGCCCAAACTGAAGACAACGCGCATATTCAAGTGGCGGCAGATGCGGTGGCGCAACTGTTGACCAAAAAGCAGCTGCTTTACGACAAAAACGGTGAAGAACACTACAACTTGATTTCAGCGCTACATAAATCGATGCGCAATTCTGACGTAGACGCGGCGCTTTATTGGCTGGCGCGAATGCTTGAAGGCGGCGAAGATCCCCTTTATGTGGCCAGACGCTTGGTGCGTTTTGCTTCAGAAGATGTCGGGATGGCCGATAGCCGTGCCGTAGAGATCTGCGTGTCGGTATTTCAAGCTTGCCAGTTTTTGGGCATGCCAGAATGTGCGGTGCACTTGGCACATGCGGTGGTGTATTTAAGCTTAGCGCCAAAATCCAACGCGGTTTATACCGCCTATGAAGCGGCTAAAGCTGATGCGCTGAATGATCGCGACGAGCCAGTACCGCTGCAGATCCGCAATGGGGTCACGGATCTCATGAAAGATCTCGGCTATGGCAAAGACTATCAATACGCTCATGACACCAAAGACAAGCTCACCGACATGCAAACCATGCCAGACAACTTGGTAGGCCACCACTATTACCATCCTGGCACGGCTGGATCAGAAGCCAAAGTCGCCGCCAGACTTGCCCAGATCGCCGCGTGGCATGCGGCACACCATCCCCAAAAATAATACGCGCTTGCGCGTCAATATGCGCGACCCACAAGCTGGTCGTGATTCAAGGAGTGAATGAAATGGTTAAAATTTTAGCAGTAAACGCTGGTAGCTCAACGTTAAAATGGAAATTATTTGAAATGCCCGCGGAAAACGAACTCGCAGAAGGGTTAGTCGATCGCTTAGGCCAACCAAAAGGTAACATCAAAGTGAAATATGGCGATCATCAAGTTTATCGCGATGACAAACCCGTCGCCAACTTTGGCGAAGCAGTGGCATCAGTGATGGAGAATTTGAAGTCATTGGGGCTAGTCAAAGAATTACATGAGATCGTTGGGATCGGTCACCGGGTCGTTGCCGGTGGCGAACAATTTACTGAATCAACGGTCGTCGATGATGACGTGTTGTTACAGATCCAAAACCTGCGCGATTATGCCCCGTTGCATAACCCAGTTGAAGCCCAATACATCGACGTTTTCCGCAAAATGATGCCATGGGCCACTGAAGTTGCGGTGTTTGATACTGCCTTTCACCAAACCATGTCACCAGAAAACTTCTTATACTCGATCCCTTACAAGTACTACAAAGAATACGGCGCCCGCAAATATGGCGCCCATGGGACTTCAGTGCGTTATGTTTCCAAGCGCACGGCTGAATTTTTAGGCAAAGATGTCAAAGACCTCAAAACCGTGGTGATGCATTTAGGCTCTGGTTCGTCGATCACTGCGGTACAAGGTGGCAAGTCTGTTGACACGTCGATGGGCTTCACGCCGTTAGCTGGGATCACCATGAGTACGCGTTCTGGGGATATCGACTTTTCATTGGTGGCTTATTTGATGAAGAAGCTCGACATCGGCTTGGATGAAATGTTGCACATTTTGAACCATGATTCTGGGGTGTTAGGGATCTCTGAATTGTCGCAAGATCAACGCGATTTAAAGGAAGTTGAATTTGAAAACCCGCAAGCCAAGCTCGCGTTGAATATTTACGCCAACCGCGCCGCCAAATATGTCGCCGGCTATGCGTCAGTGATGGATGGCATCGATGTGTTGGTCTTCACCGGCGGCGTTGGCGAAAATTCAGACGAAATGCGCGGCCAGATCATCGACAAATTGCACTTCTTAGGCGCCGGGATCGATGATGCAGTGAACAAAGCCTCTCATGGCGTGGAAGTGGATCTGTCTTCTAAAGATGCCAAGATCAAGACTTTGTTGATCCCAACCAACGAAGAATTAATGATCGTCCGCGACGTGTTCGAACGGCTATAAACAGGCTGTGACGTCAAGCGCTCTTAGCCCACAATACAGGCGCCTTGGGACCCCGATTCGCTTTTTGAATCGAGGTCTCAAGGCGTTTGTATTGCTGGGCGTTGCTTTGTGGAACGCAACTAAAACAAGGCTGTGATGTCAAGCGGTTTTAGCCCCAACGCAACCAAAAATGGGAAGTCCCCAAAATTCCTGAAGCCTAATCGATACCGCACTAGTCGACTAAAGACTGGTGCGGTATTCTTATGCTGGAGGATAAACGATGAAACTCTTATTGATTGGCCGGCCTGGTGCCGGGAAGTCAACACTGGCTTCTGCCATTGCACAACAAACCGGCTGGCCCATCCTGGCTTTAGACCAGCTGTGGCATGCCGACGATTATAGCGCCCAAGCCAAACAGCGCTTCATTGCCCAGCAACAAGCTTTCATGGCAGCGCATGAGGATTGGCTGATCGATGGCAATTATGCCAGCACATTAAAGCAACGCGTGCCGCAAGCAGACGTAATTGTGTGGGTGCGCTGCAATGCGTTAGTCGCGTTGGTGCGGATATTGCGCCGCTCATGGCGCTTTGCCAAAGACCCAAGCAGCCGCCCAGAAATGCCAGCAAACTTTGTTGAGCACTGGAATCGCGAATATGTGCAGTTCTTGTGGTATGTGCTGCGCTTCTCTCAAGTCGAGAAGCGGTGTTTGCAGCCGGTGCTGGCGCAGTTGCGAGAAACGCAGCGTTTGGTCATCGTGCGCACGCGCAAGCAGAAAAAGCAGTTGCTGGCGACACTTTCAAGATAATGAAGGACTGATATAAATAGATTTCCCATTTTTTTACCTGAAAACTAACAAAAACATCGGCCTGCAATGCAAGTCGATGCTTTTTGTAACTATTGTGCAGACTGCTCGGCTTGCTTCATCATGACGCGATCCGAGACTTTCAAAAACGGAATGTAAACCAAGATATTAATGATCAACAGTTGCACGATCACCGCCCGCCAGTCGCCGGCAGTGGCTAAGAAGCCATTGATCAAAGGCGGGGTCGTCCAAGGTACCATGACACAAACCCGATTCATAAAGCCCATCACGGTTGCCGCATAGGCGATCAAGATCCCGATGACTGGATTAAGCACGAAGGGGATCATCATCGGTAAGTTGAACACGATCGGGAAGCCAAAGATCACGGGTTCGTTGATGTTAAAGATCCCAGGAACGATGGCTAAAGCAGCGATATCTTTATTGGATTTGAGTTTGGAGAAAAAGAAGATCGCGATCAATAAGGCAATGGTGGAACCAGTCCCGCCCATCATCCCAAAGGTATCGCGGAAGGTGTTGGACATGATGTAAGGGATCGGTTTGTGCGCCGCAAAGGCTGCGGTGTTTTTAGCCATGTTCACTAACAACACTGGATCCAACAAGGTGCCGTTGATGACGGCTTGGTGAATACCTAAGGTGTATAAGAAGTTCCCAGTGGAGTAAATGATCAACATCCCAGGCAAGCTGGTATTCAAGCGCCGCAATGGTTCTTGAATAATGGTGGTGATCAAAGCGATCAAGTTGGTGTTGCCCCAAACGATCAATAATGCCGAGAATAAAGCAAACAAACTTAATGTCAATGTCGCTGGGATCAAAGCGTTGAATGATTGCGAAACCGCCGGTGGCACTTGGTCGCCAAGGTTGATCTGCAAACGTTTGATGTTGCCTAAACGAATGAAGACTTCAGTCGCCAATAAGCCGATAATGATGCCGGCAAACATGCCGGTGGTCCCAAGGTTGGTAAAACTCAACGCCCCAGTGACATCAACGGCTTTTTTGGCGCCGGTGGGGATCAAGGAAATGGTAACTGGCATCATCATCACTAAGCTGGCTAACGCGATGATCGCTGCCATGATCGGGTTTTGATAATTGCGGTTGCGCGCCAAAATGAAGCCGACGACTGGTGCTAACATCAACCCGGCAATGTTTAACGTCCCATTGGCGATCAAGCTGCCCCAAACTTGCAAATGGGCCAAGGTGTCGCCACTGGCAATTTTTGGAAAGACGACGTTGTTGATCAACGTGCCGATCCCAGCCAAAATGAACAGCGGCATGATCATGGCAAAAGCGTCACGCAATGAGCGCAAGTGCACTTGATTGCCGAAGCGTCCGGCGACTTCGGAGAACTTATCAAGAAATCTCTGGCTCTTGGATTGAGTCATTATTTTCACTCCTATCTATTGAATGTTTTCGAGATTTTCACCGTTACTACGGAAAACTTGTTGAAACCAAGCAAAGCTGGCTTTAGGGATCCGGCGCAAGTCTTTGTTATCGTGATTGGTGTGGTTGACGTAAACGGCGCCATAACGTTTATCAACGTCGCCTTTTGAGCTGGGGATGTCGATCAACCCCCAAGCCAAATACCCGATCACTGGCACGCCAAGCGATACGGCGGCTTTGAGTTGCTGCAAATGTGCGCGATGATAGCTGATGCGATAGTCGTCTTGGATCGGATGTTGGCCGTCCCAGACTTCGCGCACGCCGATCCCATTTTCGATCGGGAAAACCGGCAAGCCGGTGTAATTCCAAAGCTTTGCCAAAACATTTTTGAAACCGACCGCATCGATTTGCCAACCCCATTCCGTGGCTTTGAGGTTGGGATTTTCGATGCTGGCTTGTTCCATCCACCAATTCACCGCTGATCCAGGTTGGATCTTGGTGTGATCGATGGCTTGGGAGGCATAATAACTAAACGCAATAAAATCGCTGCGGATGGTGGCAAGTTCTTCAAGATCACCTGGTTGAATGATGTCATCCAAATGCTGAGTGGTCATGAAGTGCAACACTTCCGGTGAATAATGGCCAAAAGCAAAAATATCCAAATAACTGTTGTTCAAAAATTCATTGATCTGTCGCGTGGCTTCCACATCTTCAGGCTGTGCTGTGGCAGGATACACTTGCGCGTAAGCTAACATTCCGCCGAGTTTGAGCTTGGGATAATGGGCGCGGACAAACGCGTTGATGCGCGCATGCGCCAACAAAGTATGATGGCTCATGGTATACAAGGTGCGCAGGTCTTTCGGCGCGGATAAATTACCGCCACTTTCAAGACCGGGTTGATAAGTAAACCTGGATTATTCATAGAATTTCAAAAAAGCAGCGCAATCCCACGATTCACACGGGACTGCGCTGCTTTGGTGTTTCACCCATTGGGTGCGCCTATATGCTAAGGTTGAGTCAACGAAAACCATCACGAAAGCGAGGCTTCACACCATCTCAACTTTAACCAGCTTATCCCTGCAATGCAATACCAATGTGACTGTGACCGCCGACGGCGGTCAACTTTCAAATGACGCCGGGCTCGTTTTGTTCCAAGAGTTTCTTCATCGTATCAACTTTAGGCAACTTGCCAATCAGTGCCTCAAGTTACCAGACC